>JACRNX010000038.1 GCA_016214755.1 Candidatus Falkowiibacteriota bacterium | reverse complement strand
GGATATTTTGTATCAACGGTGGGAGTGAATGAAGCAGCAGTAAGAAAATACATTGAAAATCAAGGACGAGAGGATAGCGGGCAAGCGCAGCTTGAAATAGGTTAATGCCACGGGCGTAAGCCCGTGGAAGTTTACATTTAAATGTCATCCTGAGGTGCGAGTCCCGCCTTTAGCGGGACGAGCCTCGAAGGATGAATTTTGGATTTTGTGCTTTGTGCTTATTTATATTTGTAACCATTTCATTATAGTTTTTCTTATGAAAAGAGTCAAACAAAAGAGAGGACGAACGTCGTCCTCTTTATCGGCTGTCAAAACTGAATATGGATGAATCTTTCCGGCGTCCAAAGAACAACGCGGTTTCGATATTCTTTGCCGTTCAACAACGCGCTGTCCGCGCGCTCAAGCAGTTCCTCGCACGTGCATTGCGGATCGTCGAGCGTGGCGATGCCGCAAGTGAACGTAACGCCGAACTTCTTGCCTTTGTGCTGGAAGCGCTTTTTACCAAGTTCCTGGCGCACTCGTTCAACGAAGATTTTCATGCCGTCAACGTCCGCCGCCAAAACCACAAAGAATTCTTCGCCGCCGTAGCGGCCAGCGATATCAGAGGCGCGAATTTGAGCGGAAAGAATTTTTCCGAATTCCTCGAGAACCATATCGCCCGCCAGATGGCCATGCTCGTCATTCACTTTTTTGAAATGGTCAATGTCAAACATCGCCAAGGTCAACGATTTTGATATTCCATCTTCTTTCCGCTGATGCAGTCCACCTTGCCGCGCGCGAGCGCTGTGAACGATCTTGAACATCCAATGATACATCTCCATCGCGCGGCGCCGCGACGCCAATCCAGTGAGCGCGTCTTTCATCCAGCCATCCAGCTCTTCGCGGAGTTGTTTGATTCTCTGCCGCTGGCCGCGGATGTAAAAAAAGGCGACGACAATCAAAGCGAATGAAAGCCCAAATCCGACTTGGATAAACCACGGCTGATTCAGAAACTCCATTTTTCCCTCCTTTTCGAGCAGTTTTCAATGACCGCCTGACATATAAATATAGCAAATGAATAACATCTTGTCAATTGTTTTATTTTTTGATAAAATCGAGATATCGAGATGGTTACAAAACTATTTCGTCGTGAAATTTTAGATTTTTAGGCGAGACGAGGAAAACCAGCGAAAGGACTTAAGCCGTAATAGAATTACGGCGAAAGTCATTTCGCGCCAGTTTGACGAAGTCGCAGCCAAAAAGCTAAAATTGCAGCAGAAGGAGTTTTGTAACCATCTCATCAAGATGGGTCGGTACCAAAGTAGTCAACTGGGGCAGACTGTAAATCTGCTGGCATTCGCCTTCGGGGGTGCAAATCCCTCCCGGCCCACCATTTTCCACAAAAATTTCAACTTTGCTAAAAAAACATTCCGCTGAAAACGGAATTGTTTTTTCAATCTTTTTTAGCAATTAATCTCCCTGTCTAAATTGGCTAATAAGCTAAAAAGCTAATAAGCTAACTAAGCCCGCGATAAATCTCGTTTTCGCGATAAACATCAACAATGTCGCCGACCTCGATGAGCGGCTGGCCATTGAATTTTATTCCGCATTCGCTTCCTTTAACCGCGTCTTTCACTTTTATTTTATTAATCTGCAATTCAGATATCTTGCCCGAAGTAACGAACTCGTCGTTCCGCAAAACCGCGGCCAAAGCATTGGCTTCAATCCGTCCATCCGTGATTTTTCCGCCCACCACTTCGCTATCACCGGTTTTTTTAAATACGGCTAAAACTTTTAACTTTCCCAAATTCTGACGAACAATTTCCGGTTTTATCCGTTCTTTCAGTTTCTTTTTAACTTCATCCAATAGTTCATAAATGATTTTATAAATTTTAATCTCCACTTTTTTGTCTTTGGCCAAATCAAGCGCCGCCGGCGGAGCCAAAACATTAAAACCGAAAATCAGCGCTCCCGTCGCTTCCGCGGTTAATACGTCGTTTTCCGTGATATTGCCGAGCGCGTGCGATGAAATTTCGATTTTTATGGTCTCGGTTTCAATCTTTTTGAATGATTCGATAATCGCTTCTTGCGAGCCTAAAACATCCGTGCGCAATATGATATTTAATTTGACGATTTCTGTTTGGCCTTCTGGTTTTTCTTCCGCGCTGGTCTTTTTAATAAACGTTTCGTCTTGCTGCATTTTATACGCTTTAACTTTTTGCGCCTGGCGCGGATTTTCCGTCACTTCCAAAAGATCGCCGACTTTAGGCGCCACTTTCAAACCTAATATCTTCGCCGGCGTCCCTGGCGGCGCTTCTTTAAGCGTTTGCCCCAAATAGTTTTTCAACACTCTAATTTTTCCGTATAGAACGCCATCAACGACAATGTAATCACCGACGCGCAACGCGCCGTTCTGCACGAGCACGGTCGCGGTCGCGCCTTCGCCCGGGTCAACGTGCGATTCGATGACCGAACCAATAAATTCTCCGGTTGGATTCGCTTTCAGTTTATCTTCATTCATATCGGCGAGAAGAAGCACTTGGTCCAAAAGCCCGTCAATGTTCTTATTGAACTTGGCGGAAATCGGCGTGAAAATCGTCGTGCCGCCCCATTCTTCCGGCAATAAATTATATTGCGTTAATTCTTGTTTAACTTTGTCGGGATTGGCTTCCGGCAAATCAATTTTGTTCACCGCGACAATAATCGGAATTTGCGCTTCCTGCGCGATCTTGATCGCTTCAACGGTCTGCGGCATTACGCCTTCGGTCGCCGCCACGACGAGGATGGCGATATCCGCCACTTTCGCCCCGCGCGAACGCATGGCGGTGAACGCTTCGTGGCCAGGCGTGTCAATGAATGTGATTTTGCGATATTTCGCAAAATCATCCCGACCCGCCAGAGGAGGGATCCCTCGCTCCAAAGCTTCGCTTTGGGCTCGGGATGGCGATTCGCTTTTTGGCTGAATCGCCACCTGATACGCGCCGATGTGCTGGGTGATGCCGCCTGCTTCGCCGGACATGACATCGGTTTTCCGTATCGCGTCCAAGAGCCGCGTCTTGCCGTGATCAACATGGCCCATGACCACGATGACCGGCGGCCGCGTCCGCATATTTTCCGCTTTTTCCGAAGCCAATATTTCAACTACCTTTTTTGCTTTGTCCACTTCCACTTTTGCCTGCGAATTTATTGCCTGCGCTTCGAATCCCAAGTCAGTGGCGATAATGGCCGCGGTGTCAAAATCAATGCGTTGATTCATGGACGCCATCACGCCGTTTTTAATTAACTGGGCGATGATGGCGGAAACCGGTAGATCCAATATCTCGGCGAAATCCCGAACCGTCAAAACCGGCGGAATCTCGACTTTTTTATCTCCGCTGGACAAGGTCTTTTCAACTTTCTCGGTTAAACGCAAATAATCGCGCTTCTGCCGCTCGCGGTCTTGATATTCGCGCCAAGCGCGGGTGATTCTCTGCGCCAACGTATCATCAACTTTTATCGCTTTTTGGCCAATGTCAATGCCAAGCTCCGGCAATTTATCCTTGAGCTCTTGAACGTTAACCCTCAATCTTCTCGCTAATTCGGAGATATTCATAAGACCTTTTACGAAATAATTTTTCGTAACGAAAATTACAAATTTCGAGCGAAAATTGTGAACGGGCGACGAAGCACTATACAAAGTATAATGCGAGGAGCCCTGAACAATTTGCAGCCGAAATTTGGAATTTGCAGTAGAAAAGGTTATTTTGCAAAAGGTCTATAGTAATTGTATTCTATCAATTTTACGGCGCGCGGTCAAGCGTCGCGTTGCGTTGACGCATATGGACATCACATTATGAAAACGCACTAAGAAATAAAAAAAAATCGATGAGCCGCGAAGTTTTGGAGCGTGAAAAAATTTGAGTCGTAGCCATAGCTACGATGAAAATTTTTTCCGCGAAAAACAAGCGGATCGCGATTTTTACTATTTATGGAGTGCGGAGTCAAAATGTGATGTCCATAGGACTTAATCGCGCGCCAGCATAATTGCGCGATCTCATCTGTTTTGTTATGATAAAGTGTAGTATAGAATAAAAATAATTAAGGATGTGATTTAATTAAAAAACGACTACCATGCGAAAACCATACTTTCAAGATAAAAATTTCACTCTATATCAAGCTAACTGCTTAGAATTACTCAACGAATTGCCGGAAAATTCGGTTGATATGATTTTTGCTGATCCGCCGTATCTCCTCTCGAACGGCGGTTTCACCTGTGATAGCGGCAAAATGGTCAGCGTCAATAAGGGTCAGTGGGATGTCAGCAATGGTCTCAAAAAAGATTTTGCATTTCATCTTTCAATAATATGAAGCAACACGAGGCAGTGATAAAAGTAATGGAACAAAATGGCGGATTTGCGACGCTTGGCTATCTGAACCAAGAAGTTTTGAATGTGTCCGGTGTTGAATGGAACACAAAAACACCTTTTGCAAGCATCCGGCGCATCGTTCAAGACGAAAGATTTTTTTTCAAAATTAAACCCGGACTGTGGGCGTTATTGTCGCACAAAAATAAGCTACCGCAAAACATATTGCCGACCGATGTGGTGCCGAAACAAGAACAAGAGCTTTTTAACCATAGCTATTATCAAGGCTTACTCGTGGAGATTGGAAAACTGAAGCAATACGAAACTTTTGTGCCTAGTCAAGACAAGAACAAGCGATTTTTAGGTAAAACACTCGGAGAAGTCAGCTCACAGATGAATTTTTACCAATTCGGCTATGACCATATTGTGCGAAAAGCGAAAACGATTGATGTTTGCTGGTTCAATGTCCGAAAAATGCCAAACGCGCTTTTTGAGGTTGAGCATTCAACAGATATCCAAAATTCACTTTTGAAATTTGTGGAATTGCAAGACTTCAATACAAACTTTTTTATTGTTGCGGACAAAGTGAGAAAAGTAGAATATACGGGGAAACTGACACTCAACGCCTTTGTACCAATCAAGACGCGTGTGCAGTTTATGGATTACGACAAATTATCTGAATGGCACACGAAAACTTTTGAGATTGTTAGTGTGGAAAATAATCTTACTTTTTAATATGGGAATATCACTTTCGCCATTTTTTGCAAGAATTATTCTACAACTCAATCCATTTCGCCGTGCGTTGGTAATGTGCAAAGGATACAATGAGGATTGCGAAAACTTTACCGAGCTTGTATGGGAAGATGCTAAAGACTTGAATTTTTACGACCAAGAAACATATCCTGAATTTCAGCTATGGTTGCTTTAGTTCATCCATTTTTTAAAAGCCATAGTTGGGCGAAACTCAAGGCAATAGTTTTTTGCGCTGTAAAGTGGAACGGCAAAAATTCTAACGAAGGACAATTGATAAAAGTTGCCAGCCTAGATTTTAGCGAGGGTGACGAACTAATTAAGGAGATAAAAGTAGATTACGATTTTATTAGAGCGAAACTTATTAAAAAAGGTTTTGGCGCTTTGACTGGCAAAGATGGAAAATGGATACAAGCGAGAACAAAAGGTACGGGAGGCGTTAATCCAAAAACCGGCAAACGCCGACCGATAACTAGGGCTTTTTACGCCAGAACCAAGTTAGTTAAAAAAATATTTAAAATGACGAACTAAATACACAGCTACCTCTACTGCCAAGGCAAAAAAACTATGACAATAAACATACTTCAAACAATTTTAGCAGGTTTAGTGGCCTCAATCGTGTGGTTCATAGTTGGCGGAGCTTTGTATATGAACCCCCTTGTCGCGAAAATATACAAAGGCGCCGAGAGCTCGCCCGCATTGAAGAAATGGCCAAGCGTTCCGAAGTATATTGGGCTCCAATATGTTGGCATATTAGCTCAATGTTTATTATGGGCTTTTGTTTTCGCCTTGGTAAAACCGGTTCTCCCCGATGGAGTTTTGATGAAATGCCTCATTTTTGGTTTTATTTTAATCGCGGTAAAAATCTTTCCCAGATTTTTTGATATGTGGATTCAATCAACCTATCCAAACAAATTACTTGCCATAGAGTTTGTTAATGGAATAATCGGAAGTTTTGTAATCAGCGCTGTGTTCGCGTATGTTATATAATTAACGTTGGCAATATGCGCCATTTCTTCATCTTCGGCCGAGAACCGGAAATTTCCCGCGCCGAACTGATAAGCAAATTTAAAGTTGAAAGAATTGATTGCGCGATTGTTGATGAGGGCGCTGATTTTTTTATTTGCGATATAGGGGACGATTTCGACGCTGAAAAATTCATCAGCCAACTCGGCGGCACGGTGAAAATCGGCACCATTGAACGGGAAACAGCTGGACTGGACGAGCGCGCGCTGTTCGACTTGATTAAACCACAGGACAAAAAAGTTAATTTTGGCGTCAGCGCTTATGGCTTTAATCCTGATATTAACAAACTCGGCAAAAACCTAAAACAACTGCTGACGGACGCCGGACAAAAAAGCCGCTTTGTCGCCAGCAAGCAATATCCATTGAGCTCTGTCATTGTCCAAAAAGAATTACTGAAAAATGGACTAGAATTGGCGCTGTTAAAGACGAAAAACAAATTGTTTATCGGACGGACGCTGGCCGTCCAGCCATTCGAACAATTTTCCCGATTGGACTATGGCCGGCCAGCGCGCGACCCGCGTTCTGGCATGTTGCCGCCGAAACTGGCGACCATGATGATTAATTTATCAGAAACGGAAAAGGACGAGATCTTGCTCGACCCTTTTTGCGGCTCAGGCACAATTTTACAGCAGGCAATGCTTCTCGATTATAAAAACATAATCAGCGCTGACATCTCGGCTGACGCTGTCCAGTCCGCCAGAGATAACGTCAAATGGCTGGAGACGCAGATTCAAAAAAAATTTCATGGCGACATTTTTCAGTCCGACGTTAAAAACTTGCAGACGCGAATCAGCGCAGGCACAATCAGTGCGATTGTGACCGAGCCCTACTTGGGTCCAGTGTTAAAAGGAAATGAAAAATACGGAAAGATATGCGTGCTTATTGATCATCTGAAATCTTTTTACCAAAACGCTTTTCGAGCGATGTTCAACATATTAAAACCAAATGGAATAATCGTCATTGTCATCCCTGAACTTCACCTCAATAAAAAAATTTACAAATTGGACGTTGGGTCTTTAACCGCTGGCAAATTTAAAATCCTCGGCCGCTGGCATTATCAGCGGCCAGACCAATTCATCGCGCGACAAATGACAAATATTAAGAATGATAAAAATACAATAATTATCAGTATTGTTCATTTCGTCCAATAAATTTTCTCCCCCTTAGACTTGCCCAGAGTGGAATCGAAGGGATAAGGAGGGCGCGGGGGGTTATTCTCGGACACCTCTTAAATAGTCCGCCAAACACTTTGAGGTCATCTCAAAACCCTCTTTCTAAATTTTTTAAAAATATTATCTTTGTACTAATACCGCTTCATAACTCCCCTTTCCCCTCTTACCTTAAGAGGGGAAAATAGAAAATGACGGCGCCGATTGCTCGGTTCCGTCATTTTTTATCTTTATTTTCTCTTTTAAATTTTCTTAAGGTTTTCATCTGTATATCTGTAAAAATCAGTACATCTTGTATTTTGTACATCTTGTATTTTATCTCCGACGTTTTATCCGGCCAATCACGTGTTCAAACACTCGGATAATTTTCGATTTTCCGCCTTTAACCGCCAACTCCTCAAACAATATCGCCCAAACGCCAAGCTGAAGAGTGCTCCACCATGCGCCAACCAAAACCATGGCCACTAAAAAGATTATCATTATCAGCGCGAGAATAATCTTTGGCCCAATCAGGCCGCCGGCGAACAGCCATAAAAAATAAAGCATGAAAAATGGGGACAGAACGATGAACATGGCGATGAAAAACGCCAGCGCCACAGCCACGTTGAGCACAAAAAGCATTATGCCCATTTCTAAATTCAAGAGCACGTGCCGCTTGAACAAACGCCAGGCCGATTTCAAGGCATCGAATGCCCCTTGCTCGCGCAAAACCGCGTAAGCAACGGCGTAAATGGTGACAAAATAAATGATGATTCCAAAGACCAAAAAAACAATGAATGATAAAGTGTAAAGAACGAGATTCAACGCCGCGCTTTCAAAAACAACCATTGACACCAAATAAATTATCAAAAACAAGATGCCGAGCGCAACTACTTTCATAATCACGTTCAATTCTAAGATCGGCCAAAAACGCGCCAGCCCGACTTTCAGGTTTTCCTTGAAACTGATTTTCTTATTTTCCGCTGTTCGAATCACGCCTTCCAACACGCCGCCTTGGCCGATAACGCCGAAACTGATTAAAATCGCCAAAACGCACAAAAGGAGCAGGATGGTAAAAATGTTAATCGCGAACGCGCTGGCGTCTGTTTGCCAAAGAGCCGACAATTTTGTCAAAGACACCATGCCCAGCACGCCGGATTCGGCGTATTCGCGCAAAGTGTCAAAAATCGTGCCGCCTTGCGACAGATTGCTAAACCCGCGCAGAAGCGCTTCGTAAACGCTGCCATTGCCAATCACGGCCGCGAAAAAACCAAAGATCCACAGCCATTTATTTTTCCAGCTGATAACAAACGCCCGCTTAAAAATTAAACGATAAAATGGTTCCATAGATTATAGAAATTAAAAAGTAAAAATTAAAAAGTAAAACCCAAAATTAAAATCTAAAATTTTTTTCCTTTTTCACTTTTTCTGGTTTTTCCTTTTTCATTTTTATATTATACCACAATTTGAATAAAGAATAAAAAAAATGACCTGTGAATATAAAAGGCAGTCCGTTCAATGAATCGGACTGCCTGATTCCCTGCTTTCACTCTAATTTTTCAACGTATTTTCCGTCAGTACAATAAACCAACTTAACACCAAGCCGGTTCGCCGCATCATCCCATAATGGACCGCCGTCGCCAACCGATATGGCTACGACATTATTTCCTATTACCTGCGTAAACGGCCAGTTCCAATTACCATCCTGCCAAGACATGTATCCTCTTTTGCTTGCCAAACATGAATTTACCTGATTACGCGACGAGAGTTTCCAGCACATTTTTGGATTGAAATCATTATCATAGGCGACAACAAGTATGCTTCGCGAATCGTGCTTTATTTCATCACTATCACTGCTATCATTAGCGCACTTGACTTCACAACCCAAAAGCGCGAAACAAACTATCGCTAAACACAAGCCCCAAGACCTCATTCTTCCCTCCTTCTCAAGCGGTTGTCAATGACCGCTACCAGACGTATAAGTATATCAAATGAATAATTTTCTGTCAAGCGGTCGCAATCTGCTGTCAACGGGAAATAGAAATGTCATAGTTTGAGGGAAATAGAAATGTCATACCTTGATAGTTTTGACTTGTGCTTTAATGAATAGTTTTGACCGCCTGAATAGCCGGCGCGGTAGCGGCAATGACCCACATGTTTTGCTCG
>JACRNX010000036.1 GCA_016214755.1 Candidatus Falkowiibacteriota bacterium | reverse complement strand
ATCCGAATATCGAAATTCGAAACAAATGACAAATTATAATTTTTCAAATTACTTTCTTATGTTTGGAATTTAAAACATTGGAAAATTAAAGTTTGTTTAGAATTTCGATATTCGAATTTAGAATTTTTCTAAATAAATTACTCAATTACAAAGTTCTTCCTCAATCTCCATCAGCCGATTATACTTTTCAACGCGCTCTGAACGGGACAATGAACCGGTTTTAATAAAATCCGCGTTCACCGCGACAGTCAAATCAGCGATGAAAGTGTCGGCTGTCTCGCCCGAACGATGCGACACGCTGACTTTGTAATTATTATTTTTCGCCATCTCAATCGCGTCAATCGTCTCGGACAATGTGCCTATTTGATTCAGCTTAATCAAAATGCCATTAGCGACTTTCATTTTAATTCCTTTTTTTAGCCGCTCAACGTTCGTGACAAATAAATCATCGCCGATTAAAGTTGTTTTTTTACCGAATAAGCCGGTCAGCTTTTTCCAATTCTGCCAATCGTCTTCTGACAACGGGTCTTCAAGCGAAATGATAGGATATTTTTCCAACCAACTGCCAAGCGTTTTTATAACTTCGCTGGCAGAGATTTTATTCTTTCCTGTTTTATCATTTAGCGCGTACGTCCCCGCCTTTGCGTCAAAATATTCTGACAGCGCCAAATCAACGCCGCAAAAAGCATCTTTTCCCGGATGATAGTCAGCGGCTTTAATCGCTTTAACGATAAAATCCAGCGCCTCTTCGTTTTGTTTTAAATTCGGCGCGAATCCGCCCTCATCGCCGACCAGTGTCTGATAGCCAACGTCCTTCAACAATTTTTTTAAATAATGAAAGACCTCCGCGCCGATCTGAACCCGTTTTTTGAAAGAGACGGCCTGCGGCACGACCATAAATTCCTGCACAGTCAGCGAATTGTCCGCATGCCGGCCGCCGTTAATAATGTTCATCGTCGCTAACGGAAATTTCCATGATTTTTCTTTCAAACAAAAGCAATGGCGCAGATACTGATACAGGGGTTGTTTATGCGCGAGCGCGCCAGCGCGAGCGCATGCTAATGAAACCGCCAAAATGGCGTTCGCTCCCAAATTTGATTTGTCCGGCGTGCCGTCCAGCGCCAGCATTATCTCATCAATTTTCCGTTGTTCAGCAATTTTCTTACCGACTAACGCTTGAACAATTTTTGTGTTCACGTTTTCAACGGCCTTCAACACGCCGCGTCCAAGATATCTCTTTTTATCGCCGTCGCGCAACTCCAGCGCCTCGTGCGCGCCAGTAGACGCGCCGGACGGCACCGACGCTTTGGCTTTAATTCCGTTGACTAATTCAACTGCCGCTTCGACTGTTGGATTGCCGCGTGAGTCTAGAATTTCCCTGCCGCTGATTTTTTTAATCTTCATATTTATTATAATTGATTACTGATAGTACTGATATACTGATTACTTGAAAGAGAGGACAGATAATCCGTAATTCGTAATTTTTTAGACTTTAAATTTGAAATTTACTTTGGATTTGAGCTTTGAGATTTGAACTTTATTTTATGATCTCATCCTCATCTGTATATCTGTAATAATCGGTACATCTTGTATTTTGTACATCTTGTATTATATTACAGAATCTCGTAAACAATCGTCACGACAATTTTAATCTCATTCTCGCCTGCTTGCACAGTCGGCATCTCTCCGCCGCCGCCCATTCCCTCCGCAGTCGAGAATTTTGGATAATCGGACAAACCGCCTTCCGCTTCATAAAAAGAAACTATTTTGCCAAGTTTAACGCCCAGCTGGTTTGCCAGCATCTCGGCTTTTTGTTTGGCGTTTTTTATCGCCTTTTCTCTGGCTTCAACTTTTAGCCGTTCTGGTTCGTCAACAGAAAATTTCAAATCGCCAACTTGATTCGCTCCTTTGTCAGTCGCCGCTTTCAATATCCCGCTAATATTTTTTGTGTCTCTAACTTTTACGCTTAATGATTGAGTAACGACATAACCAATGATTTCACTCTTGCCGGTTTTCCATTCGTACTTGGGATAGATATTGTAATTTTCTGTTTTCAAATCTTTTTCTGCCACGCTCTGCGCTTTGATTGCTTTAACGACCTCATTCATCTTTTTTGTATTGTCATTTTGCGCGCCAGCGACTGTTTTCGCCTCTGAAGTTACGCCGACTTGTATTTTCGCGATGTCTGGCGCCGCGGCGACCGTGCCCTCGCCAGTGATTGAAATTTGATTGGTCATTTCCGCCGACTTGCCGATGTAATCAAACGTTTTCCATTGATTTCTGATTAAAACCGCGAATAGCGCCGACAAAAAAATCAGCGCGATAACGACGAACACCACGCCCGCTTTCGGCGGCTTGATTTTTAAAGTTGTTTCTCCTTCCATAAATTTTATTGTTTTGTCCGTCTGACAAGGAATAAAAATTTATACATGCCGACGAAACAAAAAACAAGAATTATTTTAAAATTAGCGCGTCAATCCCCGACAATTTTTTTCCGCTCAAAAATTCCAGCATCGCACCGCCGCCGGTGGAAATAAAATCATAATATCTTCCCATTTTTGATTGATGAATCGCCATGAGCGTCTCGCCGCCGCCGGCCATGCCTAATGCCTTGCCCGATGCGCGCGCGCCGATGATTTTCGCCAAAGCGATCGTTCCATGTTTGAATTTTGGATTTTCGATTTGTCCCATTGGGCCAGCCCAAATTATTGTTTGCGCCTGCCTTATTAAACTCGAATAATAAATAATTGTTTTAGGTCCAATATCCAGAATCTGTTCGTTAGCTGAACAAATTTTGTGTTCAGCTGAAATCCGGACAACGCGCGTGCTTCCATTTTTGTCGCCATTTGAAATAACGACGTCCTTGGGTATGATTAATTTTCTGCTTTTCGCGAGTAAACGCGCATCCTTTAAATATTCTTTATCAACGAGCGATTTGCCTACTTTATAATTTAACCCTGCCAGTATCGTGTTGGCAACGCCGCCTCCGACTAAAATATAATCATAGATTTTCAAAAAATTTTTTATCATCGGCAATTTGGATTCAATTTTCGCGCCGCCAATGAGCGCGAGCGCCGGTTTTCGCGGCGCGAGCGCGGACGTTAAATACGAAACCTCCTTCAACAGATTTAATCCGGCGTATGATTTTAAGTATTTAGCAATCGCGGTTATTGAAGCGGCTTTCCGGTGAGAACAAGCGAACGCGTCGTTGACGTAAACATCAGCGAACGAAGCGATTTCGCGCGCTAACTTATCGTCATTTTCGTCTTCGCCTTTTTCGAATCGGACATTTTCAAGCAATATTATTCGCGCGGATATCCGTTCTATTTTTTTGCCGAGCCTTTCGTCAATTTTATCAACGACGAACTTAACGTGGACGGACTGTATTTTCCTTTTTAACGCGCGAAAGACGGGACGGAGCGACATTGATTTAATTCTCTTTCCTCGCGGCCTGCCAAAGTGGGAGATGATGATGATTTGCCGCGCGCCTTTCCGCAGCAAGAGATTAATTGTCGCCAAAGCGCAGTCAATCTTATATTCGTCTTTAATTTTATTGTTTCCAACCGGCACATTAAAATCCACTCGCAACAAAACGCGTTTATTTTTTATATCAGCTTCTTGAATCGTCCGCAGCTTCATATTTTTATTTGTGTCTATTGTCTCTAATTTTAATTTTAGTGTTTCAAATGCCAGAAATTGACGCCAATTTCCAGCCGTTTATTTTTGTTTTCTTGATGACGATTTTCGCGCCGGCCGCCATTGTACCTTTGCATAACATGCGCAAATTAAATTCCAAATTCTCCGCGGTTATGTCCGCGCCGTGCTCGACGACAGAACCGAGTTCAATAATAATTTCTTTGACGTTTTTCAACCCGTTTTCTTGGGCTGTCCTCAATACTATTCGTTGAATTTTATCCGCCTCATGAATATCATGCATATATCACTTTACTCATTGCGCATCCCTCGTTACGCGTTGCTTGTTTTTCCGCTTACCGCGTTACTCGTTACGCGTTACGAATCAATGCGTCGCGCAACTGACGCAGGGGTCGTATGCGCGAATTAGCGTTCGAACTAAATGTTTTAACTTTTTTTCGCCTTGCTTATTGTTTTCAACCAAAAATTTTTCTAAGTCGTTCTCCAAATTCGCCAAGAAAATCGCTGTCGGCGTGATTATATTGCAATGCAAAATATTCCCGCTTTTATCCAGTTCATATTCATGAAAAAGCAACCCGCGCGGCGCCTCTATCGCCGCCACTCCCCGCCCTGGATTTGGTTTAAACTTCACTTTGAGTTTTTTCTCAAATCCAACGGCGACGCGTAAAGCGGCATACTTTTTGAACAACTTTTGTATTTCTTCAACGCAATGGACAATCTCCGTCGCTTGCGCGAAAGTATTATAAAAAGAATTGTAACACGGAACCTTTTGCCGCAATTTATCCCAGCATTTCCGCGCTTGTCCGTTTAATTCGTGATAATTGTTATTGACGCGGGCCAGAGCGCCAACCATGATCGGCTGATTGAAATGTTTCACCCGTTTAACGCGCTCATGCGGCAAAATCATCTCTTCAATCAAAGACAATGTCTCATTTTCCGTCTTTTCTTCATCATTATCAGAAAAATGAACTTTGCCGCCGCTAACCGCGTACTCACCGCTGGTTCGCAATGAAATATAATTAGTGGGGTTGACGAAACGCGGCAATTTTTGCTTTCGGCAAAAATCGAACAGCGCAATAGCCTTTTTCAAAATTTCACCAGTCCGCTCGATAAGCGCGCTTAATTCGCTGAAATCCGGCTCAATATTGAACCCGCCGACTACGCTGTTAATCGGATGCACAGTTCTTCCGCCAATGACGCGCGCGAGTTCAACGCCCCATTCCCGCACTGATAATGCCAACCGCGACTCACTTGGAAATTTTTGAACAAAATCAAAATTATTGCTGATGCCGATTAAATCCGGAAATGACAGAAAAAAAGCGTGCAAGGCGTGGCTGTGTATCCATTGCGCAGCAAGCAACATTTTCCGCAGCATGGCGATTTCCGGCGTAACCTTTATGTTCAACGCTTGTTCCAGCGCCTTTATAGCTGTCAAATTATGGACAATTGGACAAACGCCGCAGACGCGAGAAGTGATTATCGGCGCTTCATAATATTTTCGGCCGAGCAAAATTCCTTCGATTAAACGCGCGCCTTCCTCGGTTTCAATCCTCGCCTGCGCGAAATTATTGTCAATAAGCGCGCCGACAAAACTCAAGTGTCCTTCGGTTTTGGCTATATGATTAATTTGAATTGTTTTCATAAATACGGATTACGGATTTGTACGGATGTACGGATTTTCAAGACCGAACAATATCCGTATCAATTTATAATTTCTTTAACACCGAAGACCTCGAGATATTTAACAATCTCTTTGTCTGAATATTTATCCCTTAATTTTTTCATCAAATTACCAACTTCCGCGTCATCAATCAAGCCGCGGCAGCCCCAGCATCCTTGTTTTGATTTCAGACAAACCGCTTCACATCCTCCGCCCGTCATTGGGCCCAGACACACCTCGCCTTTTTGCAATAAACATTCATAACCGCGGATCTGGCATTCATAACAAACCGGATTATTGAAAACTGAGGGCGACTTTCCGATTGCCAATTGATAAATAAACTGAAAAAATTCTTTAGCGCTGATTGGACAGCCGGGCAAAACAAAATTAACTTTAATCAACGCGCTTAAGGACTGAACGTCGAAATTTTCAATTCCTTCCTGACCATGGTAGATGGAATTAAAAATTTTATTTTTATCTTGATATTGCTTTAAATGATATACGCCGCCGATGTGCGCGCAACTGCCGAAGGCGATTATGATTTTCGCGTTTTTTCTTAATTGCCTAACTGCCTTGATATTTTCCTTGGTTAATGGACTGCCTTCGATAAAAACCGCGTCAAACCTTTCGTCTGACGAATGTTCGCTCTCTTCAAACAAATGAAAATTGACGATGTCCACCTTTTCTTTCAGCGACAAAAATTCCGTTGGCCAATCTAAAACAGCGCAACAACACCCCTCGCAACTGGTGAGCGAAATTATACCGATTCGCAATTTATTTTTCATACTGATAATAAGTTTATCGAAGCAAATGTCATGCTGAGGCTCTCGAAGCATGACGGCCAATTGTCGCTCTTCGATCCTTCGAGAACCCTTCGATAAACTCAGGGTAAACTCTCAGGATGACATCTCAGGGTGACAATAAATAGTTTACCTGTGTTTTTCAATCATTTGTTTCAGCTCGTCTGGTTTAGCGGAAATGATAAAATACGGCCAGCGCTTATCTTTAACGAAAATTTTAATTCCTCGGCCGGCGCGAGGAATATATCCGATTGAACCGTCAAATCCGAAACGAATGCCATATCCCCAATAGTTGGTAAATTTATAATCAGCGATTTCGATTTTCTCGATATTTTTAAGGTAAATTCTTTTGCTAAATACTCCAAAGCCAAAAATCAATTGTGTTTCGTTCACGCTTATATTTAATGCCTTGAATGAAAAAAGCGCGCCAGTGACGAACAAGATTAAAATGAACATTATTATTTTTGTTCCCAAGATTAACGGAACCGCATGGTTGGTAAACTGCGATAAAAGCGCGATTAGCAATATAATGCAAGCCAAACTCGTTAACCAGATAATAAACAGATAAGTCGAGACCTTTTCTTTGTAAAATTCCACCATACTTTTTTCACGACAAATTTAAAGTTTAATTGAGTAAACTATTCGCTTTCAAAAATTCAAGACCGAACACCGGTCCATCGCGGCACACGTATTTCGCGCCGACCGCGCAGTGCTGGCAGACGCCGACACCGCAATGCATTCGTCTTTCGAAAGACACATAAATAGACGCGGAAGCGACATTTTTTTTCATTAATTCGTCAATAACGGATTTATGCATCGCGGCCGGACCGCAAATAAAAACCAACGCGTCGGCTAAAAGTTCATTTTCTTTAATCAACTTTGTGACAAGCCCTTTTGAGTCGGAAAATTCTGGCAATGTTTCTTTTTCTAAAATTAAACTTAAGTCGTGTTTCTCTTTTATCCGCGCCAATTCTCGCCGAAACACTATCCCCGACGCGGTCGCGCAACCAATGAGTAACTGAATTTTAATATCCTTGCGATTTTTATTTTCTTCATAAACCGAACGTAACGGAATGAAACCACAGCCGCCGGCGATTAAAATTAAATTTCTATTCACTTCTGGAAAACCGTTGCCGAACGGCCCGCGCGCGTAAACAAAATCGTCGGCTTTAAGCTGATTCAATTTCCGCGTCAATTCGCCGGCCTCTCTGATGATTAAAGAAAACTGTTTTGACGATTCTTTCGGGTTCGAGGAAATGCTGATCGGGCATTCGCCAAATCCGGGCAGTCCGACCTGCATGAATTGTCCAGCCAAAAATTTGAAGCTTTTCTGTTCGTCAAATCGCAGCTTCAATGTTACGGTATTGTCATTTTCTCGAACTAGCTTCAAAATCTTCGCTTTTTTTAATTGATAAACATTGTGCATACAGAAACAGAATTTAGAATCTAGAAAGTAGAAAATAGAAGTTTGCCGAAGGACATTCTTCTGTATCCCTCTTATTCTAGATTCTACTTTCTATTTTCTACTTTCTTTTGATGAAAGCGCCTGCAAGTTTCTCGCGACATTAATCCCAACTGGACAAACTTTATAACAGCGCATACAGCTGACACAACCGTAATAAGACAACTCCTCGGGAACGCGGACGAATTTATGCGTATACCAAAAATACAATTTTTTCGCGAGAGCATCCAAGTCCTTCTTGCCGCCGGCGGTTTTGCTGAAATCCGAATAAAAACACGAACTCCATCGCCGCGCTTTCTCCACTCCTTCCAAAGTTGCCTCATCCTGTTCATCAAAACAAAAACAGGTTGGACAAACAATCGAACACTTGCCGCAAGCCAGACAGGTTTGCGCCAATTCCTTCCATAAATTATGTTTTTCGCTATTTTCAACTGCCAGCCGGTTTTGAACTATTTTATTATCAACGCCCTTCTCCGGCACCAAACCGGCGAATTCAATATTTTCGTATTC
Source organism: Candidatus Falkowiibacteriota bacterium (assembly GCA_016214755.1). Classification (GTDB taxonomy): domain Bacteria; phylum Patescibacteriota; class Patescibacteriia; order UBA11705; family JABHMO01; genus JACRNX01. The sequence goes on along the minus strand of JACRNX010000036.1, from coordinate 19,705 downwards.
AACGATATTACAACTTTCCAGCAATGTTCGTCCTTTTTCTGAACCGGAGAACAGAATAAAATTGCCGTTCTTCTGCTTCTCGATAAAAACGTCGAACATCACATGCTCAAGCACGTTTTCTTCATACGCCTGGTGAAAGACCCGATATTTTCTAAAATCGTTTTCAATGCCGCCAGTAAGTCCAACGGTAAAAATATCCTGCCGCCGCTTTTGATAATAAACATCTTTTTCGAAAACATGGTCTAAAAGCGTGATTGCCTGCAAATCAAGGATATTGACGCCGAATAAAATTGTCTCTCGAATCGAAGTTAATCGTTCTTTATATTCCTGTCCTTCAACATTAAACATGACCTCGCGCGGCGGCAAGAGAACGCGCTTAAACGTGTTAATTGGCATCGCGCCCGTCCAGTCAATCTGCCCCGCTAAATTAATTTTTTCGATAATAACCTCTTTCGCCTTTTTTATTGGCGCATAAACCAAATAATTGGCCAGCAATTTTGCCGCGAAATTATTCATTTCCTTCTGATTCATATAAAACGATTATAGCAAATTTTTTATCAAAACAAAAGCGCCCCGACATACGTCGGGGCGCATAAGCGGACAGGATACTATCCTGTCCCTACGGAAATCGAAATCGTAAACTCTAATTTATTTTGTCCATCCTGTTTATCTTATCTTCGTCTTCATCTGTATATCAGTAAAAATCTGTACATCTTGTATTATGTCTTATCTTAAACCCGCCAACCTTTTTTCGCAAACGACGCGACTTCAACAAAAACGCCGGCTTGATCGTCAATTCGCCGTAAGTGTCATTGATCTTGTCCAAAGCCGGCAAAAGCGCCTGCTGTTTTCTTTCAACTTGCCAAAGCGGCATTTGGTTCGTCGCCGAGGATAGATTACTAGTATGAACCCCGACTAAACGCACTGCTTTTGGCAAGCGGAACTTTCGCAATCGTTCAAATCCCACTTGAAAAATTTTCAATCCGCTATTCATTGGCTCTTTTAACGTTTGGCGCAAGCCGGCGGAAGTAAAATCATGATAACGCAAATAAATAACGATTGTTTTCGCGGCCAATTTTTTCTGCCGCAACTCTCTCCCCGCCTTTTCACATAAATGCAAAAGCACGGTCAAAATTTCCTCTTTATCAAAAGTATTGCGCGGCAATGTGTATGAGCGGCCGACGGATTTTATTTCCGGCTCTTCGAAATCAGCGACAACAGGCGCGTTGTCAATGCCAAAACTCATCTCGCGCAACCGCTTAGCGTAATAATCGCCGAATTTTTTGCTGAGCGCCGAGACAGGACACTCTCGCAATTTAACGATGGACTCAATCCCCATATCCGCCAGCCGTTTCGCAATTGCCGGTCCGAGCCCGCAAAAATCAGTCAATTTTATTTTTCGCAAAATCGCTTCTTTGTTTTTTTCGTCAATGACTAACAGACCGTTAGGTTTCCCCAAGTCAGACGCCAATTTCGCCAGCAACTTATTTTCCGCGACGCCGATGGAACACGTCACCCATTCGCCAAGTTTATGTCTGATTTTATTCTTAATCTCTTTCGCGATAGAGAGCGCCTGTTCATTATTTTTCACATAGCCGCTCATGTCTAGAAATGCTTCGTCAATGCTGAATACTTCGACCCGTTCAGTAAATGTTTTTAACAAGTGGACTAATTGCCGGCTCAAAAATTCATATTTCGCGCCGTCTGGCTCGACAAATACGATTGACGGACATAATTTTTTCGCCTCGAACGGCAGCATGCCCGTCTTGATGCCGAGTTTCTTCGCTTCGCGCGACGACGCGACGATGACTGCCCGCGAACCCTCTTTGCCTGAAACGACAATTGACCGGCCGCGCAACGTCGGATTCGCTTGCTGTTCGACGGAAGCGAAATACGAATCCATGTCGAGGTGAAAAATGACGCGCATAGGCAAAAGCACAAAATTCAAAATCCTAAATCCAAATTAAATTCAAAATTAAAATTTCTAAAATTCAAAAACACCCTTGAATTATCACTAAAATTTAACTTTATTTGTCCTCATCTGTATATCTGTACCAATCTGTACATCTTGGATTCCCGCGTTTCCGTATTTTTAAAGATAACTTGCTTCTTGCAAAAGCCATTTATTATTCTCCGTGTCAAAGCCCAATTTAAAATAATCGTCCCCGCAACTGACGGAAAAATAATACCACTTCGCCCGACCGACGCGCTCGCTGTGAACCAAATTAACGCGGCTAACCGAATATTTCCGCTCGCCCCAATGAAAAGACAAGGGCAGGACGCGGCCCCTCATGAACGCAACTAAAACCTCGATTGCTTCGTTAATTTGTTCGATCATAATTAATTAGGTTATAAATGGTAGCCTGTTAACTAGCTTATTAGCCAATTGAGACAGAACAGATGCAGGCAATTAATTGCTAAGAAGCTACAACCTAATAAGCTAAAATCTTGCTTTTTTCACCCATAAATTATTCAAGCAGTCGCCTTAGGAATTTTAAAATTAACGCTTTGATTTCTTCATTGTTCATACTAATATAGAAACCGCGCGGGAACGCGGAACGCGCAACGCGTAACGCATTTTGCGAACGCGCGCCTCAAATTAAAGCCAAATTTTGATGATTAATTCCGATGTTAACGGAATAAATGTCGCTTGTTTCATAATAATACAAGATGTACAGATTGGTACAGATATACAGATGAAGACGAAGATGAGATAAACGAGATAGTAAAGTCCAAATCCTAAATCCTAATTTCTTCAGCCAGAGGCTGATCCGCCTTTGGCGGAAAATCCTAAACAAATTCCAATTTCCAAATTATCAATTACAAATTACTCGCCAGCTTTTCAAGAGAATCAGTATATCAGTAGAAATCAGTAATCATTTACTTAAACATTAATCGTCAAGTCCTCCCAAAATCCTTGAACTCGACGAAACACTGATTTAATTTTTCTTTTTGACATAAATTTTTTGTTTATACTTTATAATTTTTTGTTTAAATTTTTAACGCATCGCGACCAATCCTCGGTAAAATAATTTCTCCCATCGGCATCCGATCGTGGCCAATATAATGGACAAACTCGGACGAGGCCTTTCGCGTCAGCATATAAACGCGGACAATGTTGTGATAACGAACTTTAATCGCGCGCAGCCCCTGCGGTGTTTTAAACCATTTCCTCTTTTCATAACCAAACGCGCTCGCTACTTTCACCATTTTCGGCGCCAGCCAATCCCACGCGCCGTCTTGGACTGACTCGAATTTCGCCCAGCCCGTCTTCGGCATTCTCAACAATTTTTCGCGGTTGCCCCAGTGATAAAGATGGACGCCGTTTTCTTCTTCAACCGGCAAAAACGGCTTATCCTGCCAAAAAAATGTTTCCACCAAATCGCCGCGCCGCTGTTTTTCGAATTCCCCGCGAGTGAAGAATTGGTTTAACTCGTTCGGTTCGATTTTATCAATGAAAAATGAAATTCCCGCGCACATATAAGTTACGTCCTTCGAGGCTCGCTCCCTCGCCCCGACGTACGTCGGGGCGAGGTCGCTCGCACCTCAGGATGACAAATTACACAAATTTACGGATGATCGCCCGCACGATGCCGCGGATGGCCACGTCCTTGCAATAAATCGGCGCCATGGCTGCGTTCGCCGGCTGAAGACGAATGCGATTCGTTTCGCGATAAAATTTTTTCAATGTCGCGTAGGCGTTATTCAACAAAGCCACCACCACATCGCCGTTCCGCGGAAAATGATTGCGTTCGACAATGACATAATCGCCGTCCCAAATTCCTTCGTCAATCATTGATTGTCCTTTTACCCGCAAAATATAGGCCGTCTCGTCTGGCACCAAATCCGCCGGCACGGCCATTGTTTCATTATCTTCCACCGCTTCAATCGGCTCGCCGGCGGTAATCAACCCCGCCAGCGGCAATTCAATTGTTTTGCCCAGCTTCAGCACCTTGCTCGTTAATTCCAGCCCTCTTGCTGTTTCCGCCGCCAGACTTAAAAAACCTTTGCCCTTCAGCATTTGCAAATGCTGGTGGACAGTCGCTGGCGACGACAGACCGACGCCATCAGCGATTTCCCGGCAACTGGGCGCGTAATCATAGTCGCGAACGAAATCTTTAATGAACTTGAGCACCTCGCTCTGACGTTTGGTTAATTTTGTCATATATTTGATTGTTCGCATTTTGTTCGTATCTGATTACATTATACCGAACAGAAAGCGAACAGCAAATAGCCCTGTGGATAAGTCCAAATAGATAAAAAATGAAAGATAATAGATAAAAATACGGATATAAAAAGATAAAATATAATAAATAATAAATAATAGATAAAAAACACAGATAAAAAACTTAAAAATAAAAATTTTAAAATCTTCTATTTGTATTTATTATTTTTTATCTTTAATTTTTTATTTAAAATAAAAATGCCACTCGACGAAAACGCCAAGCGGTATTTATTAAGTTTAATTTCTTAATTTTCTGATTTTTTAATTTCTTAATTTTATTCCTGCCCCTCCAACCGAGCAAACATGTCCTCTTCTTTCGCTAAAAATTTATTCCACTCGTTTTCAGTTTTTCCTTGTTTCAAAAAAGCGCGTTTCAATTGAAAACATTTGCAAAAATTCTCAAACACGGCCGGAAATCTTTCGAGCAAATCCAAAATCTTGATGAACTGCGGTTCGCTGGCGATGGAATTGAAAAATTGGCGCATCAATTCCTGCGAACGATTATCTAATTCTGATTGACCAAGCAATTTTTCCACTTGCTGCACTTGGACGTCGGTCATATTTTAGAAAGTAGAAAGTAGAATTTAGAAAATAGAATTTTATAAAGAGTCCCTTTCAGAAAATAAAAAACTATTCAATTTAGTGAACAGCCGATGGAAATTATGACGGTCTTCCAATGAGGTCTCACGAAGAGAATCCGCCAGTTGACTGAATGGCAGTTCAATTTTCTCTGGTTTCTTAATTAAATTCTCAAAAGATTTAAACATATTGTATTAGCTTGTTAGGTTGTAGGGTGTAGGGTGTAGTAAACGATTCTTGCTTCTCCTATATTATTTTTATCAATATCATTGTAAACCAAATGAAATAAAAACGCAAGTACAAAAAGACAACGCGCGTAATCGGTAATTGGTAACCAGTAGGGACAGGGCGCTGCCCTGTCCCTACATGTTCTTATCCGTACATCCGTCCACCCGCATCGCTACGCGAAGCGTTGCGGGCGGGTACATAATCCGTAATCCATATATTAAAAAACGCACGGCGATGTAGCCGATGCGTTATTTGAATTTGGCATCTGTACAAATCCGTACATCTTGTATTTAACCTTTTTCGCCGTCCTCCTTAACGAACTCGAGCTTATCCTGCGCTCTCAGCTTGTTATCCTTCTCGCACTTCCGGTCAACGGTGTCGCCGTTCAACACGGCGTCCGCGTCCTTCGGAATGTTCAGAACATCCTTGGCCGCCTTCCTGACATAGGCGACTGACTTGCCGATATACTTCGCCTCCCTGACCTCGTTCACTCCGCAAGTGACTTTGACTGTGGGCAGTTCGAAGAGCAAGGTTTCCCCGGCCTGCAACTTGTCACCCATTTTGAACGGCTCGTCGTTCACTTCTGCCACAACCTCATCCGGCAGTCCGAGCTTTACTTTCACGGCCTCCTTGATCGCTCCCGTGGTCATGCCAACGAACTTCTTTTCCCTCACTGACACTTCGCCATACTGTACCAGAACGGTCTTAGGTCCGCGCTTCATTTTCCACCTCCTTTTGTGGTTGGCGCGCTGTCCAAATCCTTAAAGTAATCCGCGATTCTTTGTTTGAATCGCCTCGCATCCTTTTTACCAAAACCTTGGACCATTGTCAATAGTTCATCCCCTATGGCGGCCAGCGCGATTTTTAATTCCCTGCTCGCTCTGGCCGCGAAATCAGCGGGAGTATTAACGTCTATTAAAAATGGCAAGCGGCTTTGCACAAGTTCATGAAAGTCAAAATCGCACTCATCTTTAACTATTTTTTCAATTATTCTGTAAATGTCTTCAGGCAGTTCATTTTCGATTTTATCATTCGCGATACGATTTATTTTTTCTCCCAATGTGAAATCACGTTCCGACCATTCTACTTTTAACACGAAACCTGGTTCCCTTTTACTCTGACGCTCCCATTCCCAAAGTGTTCTTAATCGCCTATCTCCGCCTATGCCAAAATGTTTGCCTGCTATTTGTAAAAAATTATCAACCTCATGTCCGGAAAAAACGCTTTTCCAATACGCGTCAATCAATTTGCGCGCCAAGCCGGCGGACGACGCGTTGTTAAAATCTCCCGGCGGCAGGCAAACTAGTCCATCCGCCTCGCTATTAGTAAGACAATTACAATATAAACGATCTTTTAATGATTTGAGCGGACGGTTTGAAAAATAAGTGTAGAATTCATAACTATTATGACACATTCCTTTTCTATTGCAACCGAAACAAACAATGACAAAAATCACATAGGGAAAAGCGAGATTGAAGCCGCGCTGAATCACGCGCGATTCTCCCGTGTTGTTGCGGTGGTGCCGGACAAATTCGCGGCTGAAATATACTGTCCGGACGGACGGCTTTTCCTCGATAACGAAAATCACCGCGTCGCCTCGGCGAAACACGAATTTCGCGTTCTCGGGCACAAGAAAATCAAAGGAGCATATTTGTCTTGATCTGTTAAGATTAGCCATAATCCCGTCCTTGAACATCGCTAATTCATTTGACAACATTCGTCCGATAACATTCTCTCTGTTTTCTTTATTTTTCCTGAACCTGGCTTTGAAATCTTCTTCCATCCGCGCCCGCGCCTCTTCCATTATTTCTTTGATAGTCATGTTTTCCTCCTTGTCAATGAACCATCTTGATTTTGCAGTTTATCAAATAAAATAATAAATGTCAACGGCATTTTTTTTGGCATTGTTTCACCGGCAGGACGGACAGCGCAGTGCGCTGTCTCTACTTCACTTCCCCCTTAGAATAAGGGGGAATGAGGGGGTTATTCCCGCGCCCTGTCCTCTTCCTTTCCCCCTTAAGGTAAGGGGGATTAAGGGGGTTATTCTTAGAGTACTCGTAACCCCTCTCTATCTCCCCTTATCCTAAGGGGAGAAGATATACATCTTCCCTTATCCTAAGGGGAGAAGATATGCATCTTCCCTTATCCTAAGGTGGGAAGAAATCTCTAAGAGGCGAAGATCTGTCCTCCTTACCGTCTCTATCAGTCAGTCCCGAGAAATTAAATATAAAAACGCCCCGACGTGCGTCGGGGCATATTTTTGTTTCAACATTTTGCTGAACGTCTAACTGGCCGGGCTTGGCCGGTCAAAAGGTCAAGATAAACCTCGTCGTAATCCAATTTTCCTTCGAGATAGGCGTAGAATCCGGCCAGCATGTGACTGGCCACCAAATTATTCATCAGCACAAGTTGCGGCTGGCTTTCAACCATTTCTCCGCAACCCAGTTCAGCTGGATTTTTGTCACGCGGACTCATTACTTCAGGATGGAACGAATTGGCCAAAGGCAAAGTAATGTCTTTGCCGCGGACGCGCAAATGAAAACGCACGTTGCCGTCAGTATATTCATTGCCGCCGGAAATGACCAAAACGTCGCGCAACTGCACGGCTCTGTCAGAGATGACTTTTCGGGTGGCGAAATTATCAACCCCGACGAAAACAATATCGCCCTCGTCAATCAGGAATTCAACGTTTTCCGGCGTCAGATATTCCTGCCTAGGGATAAACTGCAAGGACTTGAATCGTCTGGCCGATTCTCTGCATTTTACCATCGCTTTGTTTCCGATTTCCGCGAAATCCTGGCGCGCCGCGTTCTTCCGTTCGAAATTGTCGCCGTCAATGAGGAAAATTCTAACTGGCTTCTCGCTCTTGAATTGATACTGTAAAAATCTTGCCAAACAAGGCAAAAGACAACAGCCGATACCGCCGATGCCCACGACCTTTACGTTCATCACTTCCTGTTTTAACAAGCGTGCCGCTACCATTTTCCTTTCCTCCTTTCCATCCATTCACCTTATCCAACCAATCTTTTGGATAATCATTGTCGTGGGTAGGGAGGACAAGGCGATGCCCTGTCCCTACAAACTGAAAACGACGTTCTGCTTTGGACTTAATGTCCGGCTCTTGCTTCTCCGTTTCTGCCGACAGAACTAATTGAAACAAATCGTTTAAATCCATTGACACTGGCGCCGGCAATGATTCGTCCGCGATTTGCTCCCGTAGGGACAGGTCGCGACCTGTCCTTACGTTCAATTGACCGGCAGAACGGACAGCGCATTGCGCTGTCCCTACGTCAACCGATTCGATTCCTTCAATAATTTCGTCTGGCTTTAATTTAAATCGCGAACCATTGATCGCCAGCTCGCAACTTACTGAAAAACACGGCTGGTCAATGTTGCCGACTGTGATGTGCAAACCGTCGAAACCATTTTCATCGGCTTCGTCAATTGAGGAATGGTAAGCGTTGAAATCAGGATGCGAGTGAATGGTGCCGACTTGCCGAAATCTCGTTAAAGGAATATCGCGCCTATACTTTACCTTGACTGAGACCGAACTTTGTTCCGGACACACCAGCGCGTATTTTTTTTCTGTCAACGAATAATAAAGCAAAACCACTGCTTCGCTTTGGAAGCGCTGGAAAACGTCCCGCGCGAAACCGACGAATCGCGCAAGAAATTCAGCCGGAATTTTTGGAAAATGATGCCGCGCCCATGGGCTAAGCTCGGGCAAGAAGGAAATCGCCGACACTGGCACGAACGCTTCAACGAGCCCAGTGTCTTTATGCAGAAAAATTCCGTTTGCCGCCACCACGTAGTAAATGCCCTCTTTGGGAAGTTCTGTTTTTTCTCGCAAAATATGGATTGGATACATCTTGACCTCCTTGTTGTAAAGATCTTAATACTGATTCGTTATATTATCAAATTGAATAAAGAATGTCAATCAAAACAGGTGGTAGTGGGTAGGTGTTAGTGAGTAGCTTATATAGACGATAAAAAGTAGAGCGACAACGCGAACCGTCTCGAAAAATCTGTATATCCGTACACAATCCGTAATCCGTACATCCGTACATAATCCGTAATTCGTATATCCGTAAATAAATCCGTAATCCGTACATCCGTACAAATCCGTAATTTGTATATTAAAAACGCGCGAGACGATGTAGTCCGCGCGTTGATTTTTTTGTCGGTAGGGACAGGTTGCAACCTGTCCCTACCTGTCCTCATCTGTATATCTGTACAAATCTGTACATCTTGTATTCTGCCCTCATCTGTACATCTGTAATAATCTGTACATCTTGTATTTTACTCTTTCGCGGCTGGCGCGCTGTTCAATGTTTTTACGTATTCGCCGTTCACCTTCGCTGAAAGCTGGTCCAAATAATGCAACGCGATTGCTTCTGGCAGTTTTGGACTGACTGCTGAACCGAATCCATCTTCCACCGCGCCGTGATGCGAGAGAATCAGATGAAACAGCTTTTGCAAATCCTCTTTTGAAATGTCAATTTTGTTATCACGGACGACTTCGTCAATCATCCGCACCGCGATGACTATGTGCCCGGTCAAAAACGCGTCTTCATCGCATTCAATCTGCATGCCTAATTTATATTCTTCGAGTTTGCCGATGTCGTGAAGAATGATTCCCGTAAAAAGCAAATCAGCGTCAATATTCGGATAGGCGACGATAAACGACTCTGCCGCTTTCAACATTTCATAGACATGTTCTAACAGTCCGCCGTAATATGAATGATGATAGCTCTTCGCCGCCGGCCAGCGTTTGAACACGCCAGATATCCAATCATCGTTTCCAAAAAAATGCGCCAAAATCGCTAAAAAGCCAGGTTGCTTTATTTTATTAATTGTACAAATTACATACTCCATCATTCTTCCCGCGTAATCAATTGTCGCCCTCTCTCTTATCTGCACGAAGTCCTCTTTGAAATAATCGGTCTTCGATTCATCGGTGGTGTCAAACTTGCATTCCCACGGAAGTAGCCCCGGACTCCAACTGACCGCCAACTGCGGCTCGCCATTGTATTCAGAAACCGTTGCTTCGAGCGCGTAAACTTCATTCTGCTTGAAAAGCGCGAGCACGTTGTTTATTTCAAGTTCCGGCACTCGCCAAACATTGAACTTCACTCGTCCTGTTTTGTCGCCGAGTTCGACTGACAGAAAATAATCTCCCTTTTTTGTCTTGCGAATTTCTGGTTTTGAGCAGACGAGAAACCGTTCATAAACTGAACGGCCGATCATTTCCGGCAAATCCTTTACCCAACTGCTTTTATGTCTTCCGGAAAAAATTGACGTCTTTTCACGCATTAGCGCCTCCTTCCGCGGTAACTCCTGCCGCAATAAATAAATCCATTTGAACGCCGACCGGCCTTCCCAGACTGGCGCGACTGCCTTTTGATTTTCGTTTTGACGTAAAACATGCGCCATTCTGAATGCTGAAATCGAGCGGCAATTCCGCGGGTTTCGCGCGGCAAATTCTCATGTCTTCGCCCTTTGACTCTGCTCGCTGGATAAACATCCGGCGCCGCATTTCATCGCCCAATTTTTTATTTTCCGAACGCGCCGCGTAGAACAAACTCGAATCATTGGAATTATCCATGATTAAATAATAAATCAATCCGACGGCCGTGCGGCCGGCGCGTCCGCCGCGCTGGATTTGCGCGATTCCCGTCAGCGGCATTGAATAATTGACGACAACGTCAATCTTCGGCACATGGATGCCAGCTTCAATCACGGTCGTGGCCGCCAAGACCGAACATTCGCCATGGCGAAATTTATCTAACACCGCCTTTTGTTCATTCGCTTTCATGAACGCGTTGCCGGCGACCGCCAGCGCTTTAATGCCGCGCGCTTTAAGTTCATCAGCGAGGATGTCAACTGTTTGCTTGAAATTTGAAAAAACGAGAACCTTCTCGCCGCGCGAAATAAAAGGCGCGATCAATTCCAAAAATTTTTCCAACTTCGGATGCCTTTGTCCTGCTTGAACCATTGCCAGCAATGCCAGACGGAAGTCGTGAAAGTCGAGATTTTCCCAGATGATTTTCGCTGGATTCATTTTATAATAAGGAAAGCAATAAGGGCCGCTAGCGTTGACCTGAATCAACTGCTTTGAAATTTCATCAATATAATTAAGCGCGACCCGGTAATCCTCTGTTACAAATAGATTCAAAAGATGCATCAATCGGTAATAGGCGCCGTAAAGCGCGACATAACGGTACCAAAGTTCGTTACTTTTTTCGCGCTTTTGCTTTTCCACCCAGCGCTTCACCCGCGGATAAATCTCATTCAATTCAGTTAGACGATAAAAATCAATACGCGTGTCAAAATCCAAATTCAACGGCAATGAACTTATCAATCCGCTTTTCGCGAATTCATTATGAACGAAAAGAATGCAGCGCCGCAAAAAACGCATGGCGCCGCGATGCGGTTCCGGATAACTGACTATAAGCGGCTTTTCATTTTTCGGGAAGACAAACCGGCGCGCCTCTTCATCCTCCGCTGAACGGTAGACCCACCAATTAACGCCGAAATTTCTTTCGGTTTGGTCAATCCGTTCTGACTTGCCGGGCGAAGCGGTTAGACCCAAAACGCGAATATTCCTGTTTTTGCACCATTCAGCGACTTTCACGTAAGCGTAATTTTTATTCGCCATGTGCATTTCGTCGAAAATCACGAACGCGACATTTTCAAAATCAATCCGCATACAATCCATCTCGCCGACAATTGTTTGCGGGGTTGAAACGATAATCCGACTCTTTCGCCAAATGTCAAAACGCTTTTTGACTGACACCCGGCCGACGAGCAAATTAATTTCCTCGGCCGGTAAATTAAACAACAGCCACGCGTCGCGAAAATGCTGTTCGCAAAGCGGATTGGTCGGCGCGAGAATCAGCACTTTCCCCTGCCCCGCCAGCGGCGGGGTAAACGCCAAATAAGCGTCTGCGACGAGAAACGCGGTAATGGTTTTGCCCATGCCTGTTGGATAAACCAAACCGCAATTTTTCCCGTTTTGTCCCGCTTGGATAATCTGCTCCGCGTCAGCAAACTGATATTCCCGTTTTTCAATCTTTTCCGCGTTCAAAAATTTTAATTCCAGCATCCTGTCCTCCTTTGTCTATGCGATACTCTATTGTCAACGAACAACAACTAACATTATCATAAAAAAATAATTTACGCAATAAAATGTTTAATAGAAAAAGCCGCCGTTATACAACCAGCGGCGACTTAGATTATTTTTTTATTTTAACGCGTCCCAAATTTGTTCTTCTTCAAAACCCCATTCCATCATTTTCTTATAAATTTTCATGTTGATGAATTTGTGCAAATTGTATTGAATCGTGTATTTTGCTTGCGTTTGCGTATGCTCGACACGAACATGACTGCCTTTGCCCGAACTAAAGTCTACAATAAGCCCTAATTTCCGGCACGCTTTTATCCATTGCGATTGCGTGATGTCCGAGAAACTGCGGCTAGACATAAACGTGCTGTTTGAGAGTTACTGGTTCATTATCAGCGCGCAGTACAGCGTCATTGCAAAGATGCGGCGGAATGCCGAAATACGTAAAAACCGCGTCGCGAATCGTTGATGTTATTTCTTTTGTGCTTTTCCCGCCGGTTATCACACCATCTAAATTGACTGATTCAGCCGTCCATGAACCGTCAGGATATTGTTCAATCTTAAATTCAATCCGCCCGCCCAAATGCTGGATTTCTTTTTTCATCGCTAAAACGCGCTGGTCATTTTCTTCGTTAAAATTATATCCCCACTGCCGTAATTGTTTAGCGGCTAAATAGATTGTTTTGTTCAATAAACGCATAAAATTTCAATATTATTCTGGTCTGTCTTTATAATACTACAAAAAACAACGTCAGTCAATAAAAAAGCCGCCGTTGATGTGATCGCGGGCGGATTTTGATTGTGTTCAGCTATTTAGCTGACTAAGGAAATAGATAGGCAAGAAAATGACGATTGCTTCTGTCACATAAGATGCTGTCAACCAAAAAATTGATAGTTTGAATTCTTTAACGACGTCAAAGATAGCAAAGATAGTGAAAACGGCAATGATGACAATAAAAACGACACAAGTTACTGTTATGCCTGCGCTGGCGACGATGTTACAGACGACGGCAAAAGCAGTGGCAACAGCAACAGCAGCAATGCCGATAGCAGCAACTGTGCTGATATTCAAGGCAACGCGGGCAGCAATGGCAAGAGCAATGGCACTAGCGACGACAAAGAAGGCCCCTTCCTTTTTCATGCCGGAATACCAGCAAAGAAAGAATATTGCCAAAGTCATCACCACCATAATAACTTGCGGCACCAAGATTTTCAACCAATTTCTATCTTTGAGCATATTATTCCCCCTTTGTGCAAATTGTCCGCTCCCTTGCGGCATTTGGGATGCAAAAATTTGTATCCTAAACGCCGCAATCGAGCAAAAAGAACATTAAGACATTATAGCGCAAAACCGCCCGGCTGTCAAGGACGCCTCCTTCTAACTTCTCATCTCCCACTTCCAACTTGTCATCCTGAGCTTGTCGAAGGATGGTACCGCCACGGGGAATCGAACCCCGGTTACTAGGATGAGAACCTAGCGTCCTAACCACTAGACGATGGCGGCAAATCTTCTCCCCTTAAAAATTTCTTCCCACCTTAGGATAAGGGGAGATGCATATCTTCTCCCCTTAGGATAAGGGGAGATAGAGAGGGGTTACGAATGTGCCGTGAATAACCCCCTCCTTCCCCCTTATTCTAAGGGGGAAGCTACACTACTCATTGCCATTCTTCTTCCTGCCGGACTAACAACTCCTTTGCTTTTTCCGGCTCTTTCATCAACACCTTGACCACCCGCTCCATGCGCGCGCCTTGCGAACCTTTTATCAAAATTAAATCGCCTGGCCAGACAATATCGCCAATTTTTTCCGCCGCGGCGATTGAATTTTCAAAAGAAAAGACGGACTCATTCGACAATCCATTTTCCAGCGCGCCGCGGCAAAGCGCGTCTTTAAATTTACCAACTGCGATTAAAATGTCAATGCCGGACAGCGCTGTTTTTTTTCCCAACGCGTAATGCGCCTCGTCCGTGAATTCGCCAAGTTCCAGCATATCGCCGAAAACAGCGACTTTTCTTTTCACGCCGCTGATGTTTGTTTTGGCTAATGTCTCGAGTGCTGCGTCCGCGGCTTTTGGCGAAGAATTATACGTATCATCAATAATCAATGTCTCCCGGCCTTGAATTAAATTCATTCTTCCTTTCGGCGAACGATAATTTCCCAACCCTTCGGAAATCTCAATCAAATTCATGCCAAAAGCAATGCCCACGCTGGCGCTGATTAAAGCGGCGTTTATCTGGTGCGCGCCGATGACAGCCGGCAGAAACACCGGCACCGCGCTGCCGGCGTACGCGATTTTGAACTTGATGCCGCTCAATAAATCGAGCGCGCCCGCCTGCTCCGCCAACTCAATCGCCCGCACCTCGGCTGATTCGTCAAAGCCGAAAAAAATCACTTTCGCTTTTGTCTTGGCGTGCATTTTTTTGACTAACAGATCGTCCGCGTTCAAAATAGCGGCGCCGTCTGACTTTAAATGAGAAACAATTTTTTGTTTTTCTTTAACGATTTCTTCAATGGTTTTAAACGCTTCCAAATGCGTTGGTCCAATGGCGGTTACCACGCTGATGTGGCACGGAAAATTATTGACCAAATATCCGATATCACCAGGCTTATCCGCGCCCATTTCTAAAACTAAAACATCAGGGTATTCTTTGTCGTGAAAAAAAATTAAACGTAATGCGGCTAAAAACACGGAGCTCCATTCAAATAACGAACGGCCGCCTGATTCCTGTCCGATGATTGTCAACGGAACACCCAGTTCATTATTATAATTTTTGATATTTTTTCTAACATTAAATTTCGTTTTGATAACGCTAAAAATCGCCTCTTTAGCCGAGGTCTTGCCGATACTGCCGGTGATGCCGACAATGCGCGGCTGATATTTTTTCAAAATCATCCGCGCCAGCCGCGCTAAAATGTATTGCAGTATTTTCAACATGAGAAGTGAGAAGTTAGAAGTTAGAAATTGGAAGTCAGAAAAATGCCGACTTCTGATTTTCCATTTACAAGTTACAGATTACGAGTTACAATTTTTATCAATGACTGCGGGAGAAAACGACGCCGAGACCGGCATCGGAGCTCCCCGGAGACCAGTGAGCGACATGCGCGCCAACGGTAGAAAAAGAATCGACGCGAACCAATAAGCCAGATGACGAGCGGCGGTTTGTCCATATATCATTTCTTTCTAATAGCCTGCCGCTGGCTTCAAAGTACATAAGCATATCGTAAAGTACCTCTACTGGCATCTGGCGAAAAAGCTGATTAATTTTTAAGTCGCTAAGTCCTTGAGCATATCTTGACCAATTACTGCTGCTAAGAAGTTCTTGTATTTGCTGTTCTGTTTTTCCTCGAAATTCCTGGCGATAATATCGCTCGAACTCATCAATCGCCTCCTGATATTCCGTTGAGATAGGTTGAGCCTTGAACACTTTGTCCGTTAAGTAACGAACCAATTCCTGCGTCTGTTGAAGATAATTTTTGTTTGTTGAATTTGGAATTGTTTCTCTACTCATCTGTTGAAGATAATTTTTGTTTGTTGAATTTGGAATTGTTTCTCTACTCACTAATGCCCAGTGTAGCTCCGGCGCATCGGTTGTATAAAACTCTTCGTTTTTATACCAATCCGCGTTATACAGTATTTTCCTTTTGTTGCCCTTGAATTTATCCTCCAAAAGTTCATTCATTTTTTTCATGGTCAGCGGCTGGCCGTCCGGCGCCTTGTCAACGCGGAGTATTAAAAATTGCCCAAGTTCTCTAGCTCGTTCAAGTTCTTCGACAAAGAAAGGAATATCTGGAGCTTCTTCCAACCTCACTCCCCAAGTTTTTTCTACTTCTTCTGGACCGAACACGTTCTTTTCGCCAAGCAATTCGCGCGCTCTTTCAACAGAAACATAAAGTTTCGCTTCAAGATTGGCGTACGCGGCTTCCCACTCGACTTGCAGTTTTTTGACGACAGACTAATCTTTCATGTCGTCAGAGTCCTTCTTTTTTTCGTATTCCAAAACTAACCGTTCCTTTAAAACTTCAAGCTGTTCGTATTCTGTTTTTATCTGTTCGCAAAGCGAAGACATAAATAAAAATATAAAAATATAGAAATATAAAAATAAATTATTATGTCATGGTTCGAGAGTCCTTCGATGAACTCAGGATAAACTCTCACCATGACATATATCTTGAGGAATGTCACCCTGAGGCTCTCGAAGGGTGCGAGTCCCACCCCGACGTACGTCGGGGCGGGACGAGCCCCGCCAAAGGCGGGACGAGCCTCGAAGGATCGAAGGGCGACAGCGAAGGGTCGAAAAACGAGATCCCTGCCTACTTCTGATTTCCGACTTCCAACCTCTGACTTCTAATCATTGTACATCAATTCTCATTTTTTTTCCAATTATCATCGTCATTGCGAGGAGTCCGACGACGAAGCAATCTCAGCGCCTTATAATCTCAGGGTTGCTTCGGCACTGCGCTTCTCGCAATGACGAAGCGAACGTTACTCGTTGCGCATCCCTTTCCGTTTACCGCGTCCCGCGTTACGCGTTGCACGTCCCCTTTTTTCTCACTTCTCCTCCGGTGCTACGTGATAATAATCCAAAATGAACTTCGCCACAGTTCGAAACAACGGCACCGCCGAACTCTCGGCGAACTTCACGCCTTGCGGATTGTCAATTTTCGTCAGCATCACGAACCGCGGCTGATTGAAAGGCGCGAAACCGACGAACGTATGGATGGTTTTATCGCTATAACCGCCATGCACTAAATCCGGAACCTGCGCCGTGCCGGTTTTTCCGGCAACGAGATAACCAGGCACGCCCGCTTTTTTCGCGTGCCCATTCCTGACGACTGAAACGAGCATACTGCCGATTAATTTCGCTGTCTCGGGAGAGATTACTTGATTGACGACGCGCTCTGATGTTTGTTTCACGATATTTTCGCCATCGAGAACGCGTTCAATCACGTACGGCTGAACTAACTTACCTTCATTGGCAATAGCCGCGAAAGCTCTAACCAACTGAATCGGCGTGACCGTTATCCCCTGGCCAAACGAGGCAGTCGCCAAATATATTTCCGCGTTTTCATCGAGCGATTTAATGTTCCCTGTTTCTTCCTGGCAAAGGTCAATCTCTGTTTTATGGCCGAAGCCAAAGCCATCAACATATTTTTTAAATTCCGCTATGCCCAATTTTCGAGCCGCGAAAATCGCGCCGGTGTTTAATGATTTTTCAAGAACCTGCGTCATGGTCTGCACGCCATGCGACTGCAAATCCGAATTTTTTATCGAATGGCCGGAGATAATCAATTCGCCGCTGTCAAAATAAGTGGTAAACGGGTCAACCTTGCCGCTGTCAATCGCCCCGGCCATGGTTATCGGTTTGAACACCGAGCCCGGCTCGTAATTTTTGGAAATCGCCGCGTTCATGAAAACGCCCAAATTTTTAACCTTGTTATACTCATTGGGGTCAAAGTCCGGCGCGTCGCAAAGCGCCAAGATTTTTCCGCTCGCCGGCTCCATCACGATTAAACTGCCGGCCTCGGCGCTTAATTCTTTTACTTTATTATTCAACGCGTTGCAGCTGAAATATTGAATGGCGCGGTCAATAGTCAAAATTAAATCATCGCCGTCTTTCGCCTGCCGGAGATCCTTGCCGGCAATGGCGATCCAGCGGCCGAGCGTGTCCAATTCCGAGCGAAGAAATCCCGGCTCGCCCGCCAATTCCTTATCATAACATCCCTCGAGACCATAATAGCCTTTGAGCGCGTTGTTTTCTGGCTGTTTGCCGACGTATCCGAATAGCTGACCGCCGATATTTTTTTCCGGATAAAAGCGCTCCAGTTCTTTTATCCAGCCAAAGCCCTCGAGATTGTAATTTTTTATTTTTTCAATTTCCTCTTCAGTGACAAAATGTTTCAGCGGCTCGTAAGGGTCGTCCTTTTTCGTTAGTTTCGCCTGCCAAGCGGCAATCTGTTCCCCCTCCTTACCAAGGAGGGGGTTAGGGGGAGGTTGTTCCTTACTAAGGCTCGAGTTAGGGGGAGGTGGCTCCGTTTCATCGCCTACCTTCACGTCAAAGACCTCCTTCAACGCGCCGAGCGCCGCCTCTGGATCTTTAATATCTTTGGGGATGACGTAAAGCAGATATTTTTTTTGATTAAACGCCACTGGATAATATTTTTCGTTTTCCGCGGCCGTCTCGTCCGCGTTGCCGTCGAAAACATAAATCGCGCCGCGCTCGGGATATAGATTTTTGAAGATTTCATGCTGGCCGGACGCGAGCGCCAGATAATAATTATTTTCCAAAACTTGCAACTTAAATAATTTAGCGACTATCAATAAACTGAAAATAATAAAAAAAACGACTATCATTCCAATGCGATAATCGCGGCGACGCTGGCTCGGCAGTTGGCAATAATCAGCGGGCAATAGGATAAAAAAATTGAAAACAGAAAAGGGCTCTCTAACAAACTTCTATTTTCTATTTTCTACTTTCTATTTTCTATTCCGCGCCAGCGCCCGAAAATATCTCCAGCATATTAAAATCGCGGACGTCTTTGGGTTTTTCAATGTTGATGACTTGATTATAGCCGCTAAAATTCAAAACAACGTCATATCGAAGCGCGCCGTGCTCTTTTGTTTCAAGCGGCAGACCGAACTCCAGCCGAGCGAGGCGATAGCTTTTTCTCGCCACCCACACTCGAAACTCGACGTCGTTCAGCTTCGCCAAATTATTTTTCAATGCCGCTTCTTCTTCAGCGCTGATTTCGCGCTCGTCCATTATTTCAGTTAATTTTTTCATGAAACCAAACATCCTTTCTTGCTTAATCTTGACCGTGAACTTACGGCTTTCCTCGTAATTCACGACATCAATTCCCTCGTCGCTGACAATGTCAAAAAATTCCGTGTCTTCAACTAACTTCCGCAGCCGCTGATTTTTTTTATCATTCAATTTTTCCGCTGATTCCGACAAGCCGGACGCGAGGCCGACGGCTGCGAAATCGAATTTATACCAATTATTTTTCACGGACGACAGATCAACTAATTTCAAAGACGGAACCTTCGACAATTTTAGATACAAGGCGCCATCTTGATAAATCGTGTCGCCGTTAAATTCAATTTCGCTGTCGAGCAAGCGGTATTTGGCCAATCCATTCAAAGCGAATTCCAAATTTTTCCGGAATCCCATGTCACCTTTCAAATCAATAATGATCGTGCCGGGATAAAATTTCGCTTCATCGAGATTCAAACTGGTCAATTGCGGGAATTGGCCGTTGACCCAGACCTTTATTTCCGCGTAACATGCCTCGGCCCGCGCCATGGCTTGAATCATTTTTTTCAGCGCCTGTTCCGGACTTTCTTTCGCGCAACCGACAGCTCCAAATAATATTAACGCCACCACGACTCCAATTGCTAAATTTTTAAATAATCGTCGCATATAATAGAATTTAGAAATTAGAAAGTAGAAAGTAGAAGTTTGATGGACGACCATTTTTTGCCTTCAATTTTTTTATTCTAGATTCTATTTTCTATTTTCTAATTTCCAATTATAAATTTACCTCCGCCCGGAC
>JACRNX010000035.1 GCA_016214755.1 Candidatus Falkowiibacteriota bacterium | reverse complement strand
TTCGCCCCGAAGGGCGGCTAAGGCAATATTGGCCTTTTGCTTTGGTGAATAGTGTTTCATATATACCCATTATACCTGCCCGCCTGGCGGCGGGCAAAATCCACCAAATAGGTCTGTCTGAATTTATGGGTACATTATAATATGAAGCATTGCGTTAAAGTAAAAGAATAATTGTTCAAAGAGGACGGTTCAAAGCCGTCCTTTCAATTTTTTTAAAAAGAAGATATGATTGATAAAGAATGATTCAGTTTTATAAGAGTAGATAACTTAAAAATTACAAATTACAAATTACAAACAAATCACAAATCCAAAATTTTGATATTGTCATGCTTCGAGAACCTCAGCATGACAATAAGATGTCACCCTGAGGCTCTCGAAGGGCGAATTTGTTTGTAATTTGGTGCTTGTGATTTGTAATTTATCTTTTATGAAGTCGTTTATCAAACGGTTTTTGCCGGAAATTATTATCAACCAATATCACAAAATTCTGGCTCGTTTGTCGGCGTTTGTTTATCAAAATCCAAGCGAAGAAATGATAGTTATCGGCGTGACAGGCACGAACGGAAAATCAACGGCTGTTTGTCTAATCGCCAAAGCGCTGGAAGCCGCTGGATTCAAAGTCGGCGCCACTTCCACGGTTTTATTCAAAGTAGCGGAGCGCGAATGGTTAAACGACAAAAAAATGACCATGCTCGGCCGTTTCCAGTTGCAAAAATTAATGCGGCAAATGGTTAGAGCCGGTTGTCGCTACGCGGTGATTGAAACATCGTCGCAGGGGATTGAGCAATACCGGCATCTTGGAATTAATTACGATTATGTCGTGTTCACGAATTTGACGCCTGAGCACATTGAGGCGCATGGCGGGTTTGAGAATTACAAAAAAGCAAAGGGGAAATTGTTTGAGCATTTGACGAGGAAGCGAAGGAAGAATATTCAAGGGCTGGAACATGACGACCTCCCCTTAATCCCCTCCTTGTTAAAGAGGGGAGGACGGGACGAGGCGCGGTCCGACCTCCCCCCAACCCCCTCCTTGGTAAGGAGGGGGAGTCAGACGCAAAAGGTCAGCGTGGTGAACGTTGACGATGAACACGCGGAGTACTTTTTGCGGTTTAACGCGGATAAAAAAATTAAGTTCGCGATAAATAACGTCAATGCTGATTTCGTCGGCCGCAATGTTAGCGTGTCAGCCGCGGGAACGTCGTTTTCAGTCAACAGTAACAAAGTCAATCTTAAACTCATCGGCGCGTTTAATGTTTATAACGCTTTGCCGGCGATCGCGATTGGTCTGTCCGAGGGTTTAACGTTTGAACAAGTAAAATATGGACTGGAAAACGTGAAAGGAGTGCCGGGCAGGATGGAAATAATTGATGAAGGACAGCCGTTCACGGTGATTGTTGATTACGCGCCCGAGCCGGCAGGTATGGGTATGCTCTATAATGCTGTTGTCGCCCTTCGACCCTTCGAGAACCTCAGGGTGACATCTCAGGGCGACAATCTAGGCAGGATAATCCATGTCCTCGGCTCTTGCGGCGGCGGACGGGACAAGGCGCGCCGGCCGATTCTCGGACAAATGGCCGGAGAAAAAGCGGACGTCGTTATTGTCACGAACGAAGACCCTTATGATGAAGATCCAATGGAAATAATCAACGCCGTGGCGGCCGGCGCGATTCAGGCTGGCAAAGAGGAAAATAAAAATTTATTCAAAATTCTTGACAGAAAAGAGGCGATAAAAAAAGCGATTGATTTAGCGTCAGCCGGTGATTTAGTGTTGGTTACCGGAAAAGGCGCGGAGCAGGCGATGGCGGTCAGCGGCGGTAAATATATTCCTTGGGATGATAGAAAAATAATTCGGGAAGCTCTTGACAAGGATAATAATATGACTTAAATTGTCTTATACGACTTATTAATAATAATTTTTATAGTTGGGGCGTTCGTTACAATTATTACCAAAAGGAGGTAATAGATGAAGAAAATACTTGATTTCGCGGGCTTGCTTTTTCATCTCGTATTGATTTTAGGCGTGGGCGTGGTCGCCTATGGCGCGGTTGTTTCTTTACTGTCCATCGCGAATGTAGAGGGAACTTGGCATTGGGGGAAACTTTTGATTTACGCGATATTTTTCGGCGGCGCGATTCTCATGTCCATGATGCTTCTTTTCCTTTTTGGCGCGCTTGTTTATCAATTTTATTTCAAAAGCAAGAATATCTGTCCGGATTGTTATGGAAAAAATGAATTAGGTGAGAGTGTGGAGATAAAAAAATGCGAGAAATGCGGAGGCACGGGAACTTTCCGCGCATGGAAGCAAACGATAGACAATAGTGCTCCTGATAAAGTCCAAGTGCCGTGGTGGACATAAGGAAGAGAAAAAATGAAAAAGGGCGTTTATATCGTTAAAGCGGATAAAGGATATTTGATAAGCATCCCACCGGGGACAGACATCGAAGTCGCTTGTTCGCCGTCGCCGAATTATTTCGTGTTGGCCTTGAAGGCAGTATTGCCAGATGGCCGCCTTGGCTACCTTGTTTACGCTGGTCATGAAGGGAGATTGCGCAAAATTCCTGTTGATTTAATAATGTTTAATGGGATGATAGATCGTTTGGCGCTGCACGCAAAACATCTGCAAGTTGCGTTTACTCCAAAAGATATTCATGAAGAAAGGCGAAAAGCGCACAAAGTTATTCTGCCGCCTTCAATTAACTGCCAACAGCAGAAGCCATTAGAGTATGAAGTCGCCGCTGTTAACTAACAGCTCCCGCCTATTCAATGGGCGGTTTTTATTTAATTTTACGGACTATTTGTATGAATAATTGACCGAACCAAATGGATGTGCTATAATGTCTTGATGTCAGCTAAATAGCTGAAAGGAGAGTAACATGGAGTCGTTGCCAAGTGTAAAGTGTTTGTTAGCGATAATCTGTGTGCTTTTTGGAGTTAGAATAGCGGCAGATGTCTCTGCCCAAGAGGCAAAGGTACCGAAGGTGCCAGCGGGAAGGGCAGAAGGAGTGGTGGCGCCGGAGGCGCCTGATGTGCCGCGAGCTGACGTGATTTCGCCGCTTCCGGCAGAAAAAGCGCCGATGCGAGTGATTTGTGAAGTCAATCCGCTGGACGAAACATCTTTCATCTGTCACATGGCAGAGAAAGACGAGATGAGTTGCGTTTTTTATGAATCATGTATCTTGCGACTCATGAGAGCGCTGAAGCCAGGGGAAGCATGTCCAGGATACTTTGTCTGCACGTCGGTAAGGAAATACGAGCCACAGAAGAAGTAACAGTGAAACTGCCTTGTCGCCAAGCGACGGGCAGTTTTCTTTTTATTTTAGAGAAAAAATGAGTATGGTAATATCCACAAAAATTTCTTGACAAGGGAATTTAAGTTTGATAGTATATTGTCAGCTAAGCTTCTTAACCCTCAAGAAACTTAAACTTTTGACTGAAGTCGGAGCTTTAGGTTTCATAAAATTAAATGAAAAAAGAGGGAATAGCGAAACCAAATTCAACTAATTAACCACATTAGCCCTATTTCTTTTTGAAATTGGGTAAGTTTTTTATGTCGAAAATAAAGCCGCAAAGAAAATTCCTCACTGAATCCTATCGTCTGCCTTACGGCGACTTAATCGAAATTCAAACCAATTCTTATCAATGGTTTTTGGAAGAAGGGCTGGAAGAATTATTTGAAGAACTGTCGCCGATCATTGACATCTCCGACAAAGGGCTCGAACTTTTTTTCGAAGACTATTATTTGGATGAACCGAAGTTCGACGAAGTGACATGCAAAGAAAAAAATATCACTTTCGAGGCGCCTCTGCGGGTGAAAGTTCGATTGAGCAACACGAAAACAAAAAAGAAAGAGACACAGGAAATTTTTTTGGGCGACTTTCCATTAATGACCGACCGCGGCACATTCATTATCAACGGTATTGAAAGAGTGGTCGTTTCCCAAATCATCCGTTCAGCCGGCGTTTTTTTCACATCCAATTACATTCGCGAAAAAAATCGAGTTTTCTACGGCGCGAAAATCATTCCCAACCGCGGCGCCTGGCTGGAATTTGAAACCGACGCTAATAACGTTATCTGGGTGAAAATCGACCGTAAAAGAAAAGTGGCGGCGACCTCGGTTTTGAAAGCGTTCGGCTTGGCGACCGAGGCGGAACTGCGCGCCGCGTTTAAAGATGTTGACACGCACCCAGACATTAAGTATCTTGATTCGACGCTCGCCAAAGACGCGGCGAAAAATCAAGACGAAGGACTGATTGAGGTTTATAAAAGAATCCGGCCGGGCGATTTAGCGACCGCTGATAACGCGAAGTCATTGATCTTCGCCATGTTTTTCAATTTTGACCGCTATGACTTCGCGAAGGTCGGCCGCTATAAATTAAACCAAAGATTTCTTGAAGAATTTCCATTGATAGAAGAGAACCGAACGCTTAAAGTCAGCGACGTGGTTAACGTGCTTAAAGAAATTATTCGACTGAATAATTCGCAGGAAGAAGCGGATGACATTGACCATCTCGGTAACCGCCGCATCCGCGCCATCGGCGAGTTGATTCAAAATAAATTCCGCATTGGATTGGCAAGAATGGAGCGCATCGTCAAAGACCGGATGAGCACGATGGATCCGACGGTTTTAACGCCTTCGAAATTGATTAACGCCCGTCCGGTGATCGGCGTGGTCCGGGAATTTTTTATGTCATCCCAGCTTTCCCAGTTCATGGACCAAACGAATCCATTGTCCGAACTTGAACATAAGCGCCGTCTCTCGGCCATGGGGCCGGGCGGGCTGTCGCGCGAACGCGCTGGATTTGAAGTGCGCGACGTGCACACCACCCATTACGGCCGGATTTGCCCGATCGCCACGCCCGAAGGTCCGAACATTGGTTTGGTCGGACATCTGGCGAGTTACGCCCGAGTTAATGAATTCGGATTTATCGAGACGCCTTATTTAAAAGTGAAACATAAAGTATTGTCAGACATAAAAGATCCAGCGACTGGACAAGTTCTTTTCCGAAAAGGTCAGGAAGTAAAAGGCGTTGAATTGGATAAATGTTCGGCGCCGGCGGGGGGAATTAGAGCCAGCGTGGAAACAACTCTTTCTAAAGAAGTCGAATACTTGAACGCGCTCAAAGAGGAGAAGGCGATTACCACTTCTTTTACTTCCGCCATTGAAGAAAAAACCGGAAAATTTTTAAACGAAAAAGTTGACGTGCGCGTTTACGGCCGGCCGATGATTGATTATATTTATAAAGTTGATTACATGGATGTTTCTTCCAGCCAGATCGTCAGCGTGGCGACGGCGCTGATTCCGTTTTTGGAACACGACGACGCGGTGCGCGCTCTGATGGGGACGAACATGCAGCGCCAAGCAGTGCCTTGCGTGCGGGCGGAAGCGCCGATTGTCGGCACGGGCGTGGAAGAAGCGGCGGCCAGGGATTCCGGCCATTGCGTTTTGGCGGACGAGGACGGCGAAATCGTCGGGGTGCAGGGAAACAAGATTGATTTATTGACGAAAAAAGGCGCGGTTATCACCCATCATTTAAATAAGTTCGTCTGCTCT
The DNA here is from genome assembly GCA_016214755.1 of Candidatus Falkowiibacteriota bacterium. Taxonomy (GTDB): domain Bacteria; phylum Patescibacteriota; class Patescibacteriia; order UBA11705; family JABHMO01; genus JACRNX01. The sequence goes on along the minus strand of JACRNX010000035.1, from coordinate 7,427 downwards.
AACGCTTCCACCAGCATTAATCAAGAGCCGATTGTTGATATTAACGAAAAAGTGAAAAAAGGGCAGGTGCTGGCGGACGGCCCGTCTATTGATCGAGGCGAACTGGCGCTTGGCCAGAATGTTCTAATCGCCTTTATGGCTTGGGAGGGCTACAACTATGAAGACGCGATTATCATTTCTGAAAAAATAGTTAAAGATCATCGCTTTTCTTCCGTCCACATTGAAAACTACACGATTGACGTCCGCGACACGAAACTCGGGCCAGAAATGGTGACCGCGGATATTCCGAATATTTCTGAAGAAAAATTAAAAAATTTAGACGCCGAAGGGCTGGTGCGCGTTGGCGCCACGGTCAAATCAGGCGATATTTTAGTTGGCAAAATCACGCCCAAGGGCGAAACAGAATTGTCGGCCGAGGAGAAGCTGTTGAAAGCGATTTTCGGCGAAAAGGCGCGCGATGTCCGCGACACTTCTTTGCGGCTCGAGCACGGAGAACACGGCAAGGTGGTGAACATCAAAGTGTTTTCTCAAGAGAATGGCGATAAATTATCGCCTGGCGTGATTAAAACTATTGAAATCACGATCGCGAACCTGCGAAAAATTCAGGTGGGCGATAAGCTGGCTGGCAGGCACGGCAACAAGGGCGTGATTTCAAAAATTGTGTCGGTGGAAGACATGCCGTTTTTAGAGGATGGAACGCCGATTGACATTATTTTAACCCCCTTGGGCATTGCTTCGCGCATGAACCTGGGGCAGGTGCTCGAAACGCATCTAGGTTTAGCGGCGAAGAAATTGGGATATAAAGTGGCGACGCCAGTGTTCAACGGCATCAGCTCCGAGCAGGTTCAGGAAGAATTATTGAAAGCCGGATATTCCGCGGAAGGCAAATTAATTTTATTCAACGGCAAGACCGGTGAAGCTTTTGAAAATAAAGTGACCGTCGGCTACAATTACATTTTGAAATTGAATCACATGGTTGAAGATAAAATCCATCAGCGGTCAATTGGGCCGTATTCTTTGATTACCCAGCAGCCGCTCGGCGGAAAAGCGCAGTTCGGCGGCCAGAGGTTCGGCGAGATGGAGGTTTGGGCGCTTGAAGGCTATGGCGCGGCGCACACGTTGCAGGAAATTTTGACGATTAAATCAGATGACGTGCTCGGCCGAGCCAAGGCCTATGAGTCAATCATTAAAGGCGAGCAAATTCGGCGGCTGAACGTTCCAGAATCATTCAACGTGCTGATTCGAGAATTAAAAGGCCTCTGCTTGGACGTCGAGTTGCTGAAAAACGGCAAAAAAGTTGTTATTGATGAAGCGGGAGAGAAAGAAGAAATGAAATAGAATTTAGAAAATAGAAAATAGAATCTAGAATAAAGAATCGAAACTTTTACGATTTACAAATATAAAATAACTTATGAGCGTTGAAAGTTTAAAAATAAATGATTTTGACGCCATTCGGCTGAAGCTGGCGTCGCCGGAAGAAATCCGTTCCTGGTCGCACGGCGAAGTCACGCGGCCGGAGACGGTTAATTATCGCACCCAGCGCCCGGAAAAGGATGGACTTTTTTGCGAGAAAATTTTCGGTCCGAGCAAGGATTGGGAATGTTATTGCGGAAAGTACAAAAAAATCAGGTACAAGGGGATTATCTGCGACAAATGCGGAGTGGAAGTCACGCGCGCGGTCGTCCGGCGCCAGCGCATGGGACATATTGATCTCGCCGTGCCGGTGTCGCACATTTGGTTTTTGCGCGGCATTCCTTCGAAAATCGGCTTGGTGATGGACATGTCCATCCAGAAGCTGGAAAAAATAATCTACTTCGCCAACTTTATCATTACTGATGTTGACGAAAATTTAAAAAAGGAAGAATTGGAAAATTTGAAAAAAGAATTCATTTCCAAACAAAAAGCCATCTCCGCCCAGACCAGCCAGAAGGTGAGCAAAGTCAAAGAAAGCAAGGATTTCGACTCTGACGCGCGCAATGAATCAGTAAAAAAAACCAGCGAAAAAGGGGAAGAGGAAATGAAACAGTTGTCGCGCGATTACGCCGAGGCCGAACGGGAGCTCAAAGAATTGAAGCCGCTGAAAATTGTTTCAGAGGCAGAATATAATGATTTATCTTTGAAATACGGTCACGTGTTTGAAGCGAACATCGGCGCGGAAGCGATCAAAGAATTGCTTGAGCGCGTTGACCTTAATAAGTTAATCGTTGAATTGGAAGCGGAAATGGCGAATGATAAAACCGGCCGCCGAAAGAAATTGGTCAATCGTTGTAAACTGTTAAAAAGCTTAAAGAAAAATAGTATCAAGCCGGGCCATCTGGTGCTCAACGCTCTGCCGGTCATCCCGCCGGACTTGCGGCCAATGGTTCCATTGGATGGCGGCCGCTATGCCACTTCGGATTTGAATGATTTATACCGCCGAGTGATTTCCCGCAATAACCGGCTGAAAAGATTGATGGAACTGAACGCGCCGGCGGTGATTGTCCGCAATGAAAAAAGAATGCTGCAGGAAGCGGTGGACGCGCTGATTGATAATTCCGCCCGCCACAGCAAAACCACTACCGCCTCTACCGGCCAGAAGCGGAAACTAAAGTCCATCGCGGATTATTTGAAGGGCAAGCGCGGCCGTTTCCGCCAGAATCTGCTCGGGAAAAGAATTGACTATTCCGGCCGCAGCGTTATCGTCATCGGACCGGAATTGCGGCTGCACCAATGCGGCCTGCCGAAAAAAATGGCACTCGAATTATTCAAGCCATTCATCATCAGCGAGCTGATTAAACGCGAATACGTCCACAACATCAGAAGCGCGAATCGTTTCATCGAATCCGACCGGGCCGAGGTTTGGGATATTTTGGAAAATATCATTAAGGACGCGCATGTTCTTTTGAACCGCGCGCCGACATTACACCGGCTCGGCATTCAAGCGTTTCAGCCGATTTTGATTGAAGGTCGCGCCATTCAATTGCATCCTTTGGTTTGCTCGGCGTTCAACGCTGATTTCGACGGCGACCAAATGGCCGTGCATGTGCCGTTGACCGAAGAGGCCAAGCGCGAGGCGCGCGAAAAAATGCTCGCTTCCCGCAATTTGTTAAAGCCGGCGACCGGCCATTCCGTCGTTACGCCGACAATGGACATGGTCTGGGGGACCTATCATGTTACGTCGCAAATCAAAGGGGACGTCGAAAAAAAGGTTTTCGTTTCAGTCAAAGAGGCCAAAATCGCTTATGATTTGCGAAAAATAAATTTACGCCAGCCAATAAGAGTTCGGGTAAACAAAGATGAACTTGGCAAAAAAATAAAAGAAGAGATTTTCGAAACAACACTCGGCCGGATATTATTTAACGATTTACTGCCAGCGAAACTTCCATATTATGATGAAGTGATTGATAAGAAAAAAATGGCTGTCATTGTCCAGCTTTGCTTAGAATTTTACGGTTTTGAAGAAACAGCGGCGGTGCTAGACAATATTAAAGATTTTGGATTTAAACAGCTTACCAAGGCGGGATATTCTTGGGGAATGAGGGATTTGCCGGAAGTAAAAGGAAAGGATGAATTTTTAGAAAAAGGCATGCGCGAAGTTGAAGAAGTCCAAAATCAGTACGAAGAAGGATTGCTTACGAATGATGAACGCTATAGCAAGGTGATTGAAATTTGGACGCGCATTAAAGACGACGTCACCAAGTTGAGCCAAAGTGTTTTGCCGAGCGAGGGTTCGGTGTTTACCATGATTAGCTCCGGCGCCCGCGGTTCGTGGGGCCAATTGGCGCAAATGGTTGGAATGAAAGGGCTGGTTACCAGTCCGTCGGGCCAGATTATAGAATTGCCGGTCAAGGCGAGTTTTCAAGAAGGATTTACTTCGCTCGAATATTATATTTCCACCCACGGCACGCGCAAAGGATTGTCGGACACGGCTTTGCGCACGGCCAACGCCGGTTATTTAACGCGCCGGCTGGTTGACGTGGCGCAAGATGCGGTTGTCAGGGTGGAAGATTGCGGCGATACTGAAGGCAGAGTAATCACAAAAAAGGATTCAGAAATAATTGGGGTAAGTTTAATAGACAGGGTGATTGGCAGGACGGTTATTGATTCGATTAAAAATCCGAAGACAGGAAAAGCGATAATCGGGGCAGGAGAGATAATTACCGCGGAGATCGCCAGAAAATTGGAAAAAATCGAACTTGATTCAATTAAAATCAGGTCGCTCTTGAGTTGCAAAGTGGTTCATGGCGTTTGCCAAAAATGCTATGGGTTTGATTTAGCGTATAACGAGCAGGTGGCGATGGGCACGGCCGTAGGCATTATCGCCGCCCAGAGCATTGGCGAGCCGGGCACGCAGTTGACGATGAGAACGTTTCACACCGGCGGCGTGGCTGGCGCTGATATCACCCAAGGTTTGCCGCGGGTTGAAGAAATTTTTGAGGCGCGGCCGCCCAAAAAAAAGGCCTTAATCGCGGAAGTGGACGGTCTGGTTTCCATTGAAGAACAAGCGCGCACGATTCAAGGGCCAAAAGGCGAGATCGTCGCCCGCACATCTTTCGGCCAGAGGATTTTGCGGCTGCATTATCGCGATTGCGCGCAAGATATTTATAAATTAAAAGAAGGATTTAAAATTAAAGTCAAAGACGGAGAAAATGTCGGCGAAAAAGACACGCTGTACATTGACGCCGCCGGCAATAAAATCAAATCGCGGCGTTATGGGCGCGTGACGCTCTCGGAATCAGAATTAAAAGTAATGAACGAAGCGGAGCAGGTTAAAGAATATATCATCGCGCCCGGCACGGTTCTTTGGGTGAAAGACGGGCAGCTTATTCAAAAGGGGACCCAACTCACGGAAGGAAACATTGATTTGTTCCAGCTCTATCGCATCATGGGCCGGCGCGCTGTCCAAGAATATGTTTTGAAAGAAATTCAATACATCTATTCTTCCCAAGGCCAGAAATTGAATGACAAGCACGTTGAACTTATTTGCCGCCAGATGTTTTCCCGCGTTTACGTGATTAATTCGGGAGACACGGATTTGCTGGAAGGCGAAATAGTGGAAAACGTCACTTTTGAAGAGGCGAACGTCAAGCTGGCCGCCGGCGAAAAAAAGGCGGCGGGCGAAGAAGTGTTTCTCGGCATCTCCAAGGTTTCGCTCTCGACGAACAGCTTTTTATCAGCCGCTTCATTTCAGGAAACAGCGAAGGTTTTGATTAACGCCGCTGTCACCGGTCGGATTGACCGTTTGCAAGGGCTTAAAGAAAATGTCATTATCGGCAGATTGATTCCAGCTGGCACGGGCTTTGAGCAATATCAAAACATCGAGCGCGGAGAGAATAAAGCGCCGTCGGAAGCAGAGGAGAAGCAAGCGAAGAATTAATTTTTTATTTTATTATGAATTTTAATAAATATTCTTTACTGAAAAATATATTATTATTTATTGGCGTCTTTTTGTTCATCGCCAGCGTTTTTAGTTTGTATAATATATCCGGCCGCGAAGAAGAAAAAGTGGATATTCAAAAAATGGTTGAAGAAATCAACGCGGAAAAAATCCAAAAGATTGTAATTGAGGGAAATGTTTTACGCTTGACGTTGATTGACGGCGTGAAGCAAAAACTGCAAAAAGAAGGAAACGAACCGCTGTCCGCTCTGCTTAAAAATTATGGGGTGAAAGAGGACAAACTGCAGAAGTTCGCGGTTGAGGTCAAGGCAGAGGGAGGAATCGGATTTTGGCTAAGTTCATTTTTACCGTTTTTAATTCCTTTTCTGTTAATCGGCGGTTTTATTTGGTACATGATGAAGCAGGCGCAAGGCGCGAATATGCGGGCCATGGGTTTTGGCCAGTCGAGCGCCCGCCAAATCAAGCCGAACGCCAAAGATAAAGTTACTTTTCATGATGTGGCCGGTGAGGCGGAGGCGAAAGAAGAATTGCGGGAGATTGTTGAATTTTTAAAACATCCGAAAAAATTTATCAGTTTAGGCGCGAAAATACCAAAGGGCGTGTTGCTGATGGGCGCGCCGGGCACGGGCAAGACATTGCTCGCCCGCGCCGTGGCCGGCGAAGCGGAAGTTCCATTTTTCACCATCTCTGGTTCGGAATTCGTGGAAATGTTCGTGGGCGTGGGCGCCAGCCGCGTGCGCGATTTGTTCAAGCGGGCCAAGAAGAGCGCGCCGTGCATTGTTTTTATTGATGAAATTGACGCGGTCGGCCGGCAGCGCGGAGCCGGGCTTGGCGGATCGCACGATGAGCGCGAACAGACATTGAATCAAATATTAGTTGAAATGGACGGATTTGACCCGAATACAAATGTTATCGTGATGGCCGCTACCAATCGGCCGGATGTGCTTGATCCGGCGTTGCTCCGTCCCGGGCGCTTCGACCGCCGCGTTATTTTGGATTTGCCGGATATAAATGATCGCGAGGCGATTTTAGTAGTTCATTCTAAGAAAAAACCATTGGAGCGGGACGTGAATTTGCGGAAAATCGGCGAGCGCACGCCAGGTTTTTCCGGCGCTGACTTAGCCAACCTTTTTAATGAAGCGGCGATTTTAGCGGCGCGCCGGAACAAGAAAAAAATTTCGCAGGAAGAACTTATCGAAAGCATTGAGAAAGTGATGTTAGGTCCAGAACGGAAAAGCCATGTTTTATCTGATGAAGAAAAAAAGACCACCGCTGTTCACGAGGCCGGCCACGCTTTGGTCTCTCATTTGTTGCCGAACGCCGACCCGGTGCACAAGGTCTCAATTATTTCGCGCGGACGGGCCGCTGGCTATACTTTAAATCTGCCGGAACGCGACGAATATTTGCACCGCCGTTCAAAGTTCATTGACGATTTAGCGGTTTTGCTCGCCGGCCAGGCGGCGGAAAAAATCGAGTTTGGCGAAGTAACGACCGGCGCGTCCAATGATTTGAAGCGGGCGACGGAAATCGCGCGGGCTTTAATTACGCAATACGGCATGAGCGAGAAATTGGCGCCCCGCGTTTACGGCGACAAAGACGAATTAATCTTTTTGGGCCGCGACATCCGCGAACAGCGGAATTACAGCGAAAAAGTGGCGGAAGAAATTGACGGAGAAATTGATTGTCTAGTCCGCGAAGCGTCAAGCACGGCGGAGAAAGTAATCAAAGGAAACAAAGAGAAACTTGACAGATTGGTGGCTGTTTTGTTGAAAGACGAAACGATTGAACAGGAAAGATTCGTGGAAATCGTCGGCTGCGCGAAGGTCAGGAGGAATAGCGAGGTGAAGCGCGATATTTTGTAGATATTTTGTAGGGGCAGGGCACTGCCCTGTCCCTACATGTTTACCGCCGTGTCAAGCAATTAAGGAATGTTGCCGAACTCTTCTCGGCTCTGCAATTAAGAATGTTCCCAAACGAGGGATTATTTTTTTGAATTTTTCGACCTTTTGCTGCGCGGCTATTTGTTGTCGGTGTTGTTTTTTAAGGTAGA
>JACRNX010000030.1 GCA_016214755.1 Candidatus Falkowiibacteriota bacterium | reverse complement strand
GTGGATGAAACCACCAATGATGGCGTTAGCGAGGACTTGTTTGAAAAATCTACAAACGAATTAGCAATTATTTGAAAAGTATGGAATTTCCATTCGGTAGATAGATTTACATTATTGTCAGTAATCATTATTTGAGCGCTCGCCGCGTCCGCAGCATCTGCCTTCAAGCCGACACCAAAATTACCCGCTGAACTTGCTTGCTTTATCCAAAAAGAAACATTATAATCCGCTGCTCCAAAAATTACTTTATCCGGTTTGGTCGCCAAATATATATAAGAACTATTGCCTTTAGAGACATTAAGATATTGCCCGTATTCTGGGGATGTTTTCAATGTTGACTTTGACGCTTGCAATTCTGATAAATCAGAATCAGTGCCCGCGGAAAAAGTATAATTCTCCACTTCAAACTCAATGCCCGCCTGATTGCCGCGGTACTCGCGGCAGGCATTGTTCTCGGCCGAACATTTTACGCCCTGATTTTGAATGGCCCAAAAAACGCATTCGCCGGATTTCCACTCGCCATTGCGGCCAGTGCATTCTGCTATATTTTGCGCGTCAATTTGTCCTGTGTATTTCAACGTGCGCCGGAATGGATGACAGTCAGCCGAACAGAATATGGTTTTTGAATATAATTTATAGAAAACCTTGCCGTCTTTATCATAGAACTGCCGGCAATCAGGATTGGTTTTGGCGTTAAAAATATTTTTATCGCAGGCAGACGCATTACTCGTCGGATTGACGATATCAGGACTACCGTCAGCCGCTTTTTGCAAATTATGCGACTGCAATTGATAGCCCGTAACCTCCGAGCCCTCCCAAGTGTAAAAAGTCGAGCAACTGCTTTGCTTTTCCGGCAATTTGGCGCAATGCCGCAATTCTTTGTAATATTCTTTCGCCTCACCGCCCGCGGCTAAAACATCCAAATTGGTAAATTCATCACAGCCGGCGTTCGCGGCATTGCATTTCTTAGCTGTGGACGGAATTAAAAATTTCGGGAATTCGCCATCTTCAAAATAGGTTTCCGACATACTGAACGCATTGTAGCCGGCGCACTCTTTCGGGCAATAATCATAATACGACGCGATGCCGTTCATGGTCGCGCCGCCATCAGTCGGCTTGTATGCCTCACAACCGACTTCCTCGGCTGAACACAATTTCGCGTATTTATCACAACCGCTTAACTTGTCTGTGCTGACGACATCATCACCTATCGTAATTTGCGCGCTAATTTTTGGTTTGCCGTATAAAGTTAAATCCGGCATTGGTTGATTAGGAGGCGTTGCTATGGTATGTACATTATAACATTTTAAATAATCAGGCGCTTTTTTCAAATGCACATCATTTTTTGTCGCGTAATCAACATAACTATGGCTCGCCTCCAGCGTCGGCTCGTCAATTTCTTCAAGCATTAATTCGTCAACTATTACTTTTTTATTTGGTTCGATTTGAATTGTAAAAGAAGTTGCAAATTTCGTACTATCAGTAATATCACTTGCGCCGGCAAGAGGCATTAATTCATAAGTACGTTTAATTTCCACCCATTCATCTTGTTTATTCATAATATCTGCGGCTACTGGCATTTGGCTCTTTTGTACCAATGTTCCTGTTACATCAGACGAAAGATTTATTGTCGCGCCTTCCCCTAATTCCATTGGCTTTATCTTTCCACTTAACGTGAAAAAACGTTTATATTTCGCAGGTGCAATCTGTACTGATTGTTCCGCTTTTTCATTACTCACTAACAGCAACCCTGCCTTGCCGCTGAACGCGTCGTTCGTTAATTTTTGATTCCCCCAGCCAGGGACATTTTGCGACGTACTATTCGCCAAACTATCGTCCTTGCCATCATTAATTTCAAATCCACCATTAGGAATCAAATTCGTGCCCATGCCGGCTTTGGTGCGGATAAACCGCGTACAGCCATCTGATTTAGGCGAACATTCTTGGTCTTCAATTTTTTTATTCAAATAAATTTTATCCGCGTCCGCGCTTGACCACAGTTCTGACGATACCAATGTTCCTGCACTAATATTTTTTAACGTGCTGTACCACTTGCAACCAACATTATCCGCATTGCAAACGCCGGAATCAACTGTGTTCATCAAATAACTGGCTGTCTTCCCTGTCCGCGTCTGAAGCGTGCGGCAAGAATCATACGCGCCGTTGCACTGCTTGCCGCCGAAGCGGAACACATTGCGCTCGGCCGCGCAATAACCTGTCGCGGCGCAAGAGCCGTCTTCATTGGTCTTGACGCAACTCGTCATATCCACGCACGCTTCCGAACGCTCGTCCGCGCCGCTGCCGATTAAAAGCTGCCCGCTAACCGTTGCCTTGCACTGCGTCTCCGGATAGCGCAGTACCCAATTCGGGTCAACCAATTTATAAAATGGACTGGATGCTGCACTAAAATCGTTAATTAAATCATTCAAATTTTTATTCATGCCGGGCTCAACCAAGTTCGCCGCGATTTCCCAGCCAATCGGAATAATGCGCGCCCGGCGGAGTTTGACTAAGTTGGAATAACAATAACCGATTGTATAACAATCATCATCTTTGTTGCGGTCATCGTTTACGCCGATAAACGGCAAATCGCCTTTCAATAATTTAGCGTCAATCGCCCCTTGGACTGTAAGCGGCTTGTCTTGCGTGGCGCGGCGCACTGCCTCGGCGAATGAATTATCCATCACGCAATTGTTCAATCCGCGGAACTCGGGACAAGTCGAATATTCAGACAAAAGGTCAATCTGCTTTTGGGTAAAAGCAAGATTAATCGTCTGCATGGCAAACTCTTTCTGCAGATTTTCTTTGGTGTCAAATGTTTTTTGAAGCGGATTATACGAGGCCGTTGGATTGACTAAGCCCTTTTCAAAAAATTTCTTTAAAATATAATCAGTCCACATTTTTGAGACAAAGGTGTTCAAAAACGCTACTGCTATAGAACCAGGAACTGATGCCATGACATCGCCAGCTGGGCTGAGTTCCTCTTTCGGGGTTGACTTTGCTGCTTCTAATTCTGATTCTGAATGGCTTTTGGTGAGCCAGGACGGCGTTTTAATATATTCTCTGCCCGGCGATGTTATTCCCTTGGCTCCCTGATTTTCCTCCCGCTGTTTAGCCTCTGCTTCCTGTTTTTTCCTTATCTCTTCGGCCGCTTTATCCTCAACTGTCAGCTTCATGCCAATGCCGCTTTTTTCTCTTGAATAAGAAACATCAAAGACCTCATTCAAAACCGCGACCGACATATACGCTTGATGATAAGGGTCGGCTTTGGCGAAACCGATAACCGCCTCATATTTCTTCCTGATGCCGTCAACAAGCGCGCCCCAATTGTGCGATAATTTCTGCAAATCGCAGTTCGGCTTTTTTAGTTTATCAAGCTGGGGGTCTTCAAGCCAGGCGAATTGCAATCCTAATTTTAAACCAAATTCAAATTCCGGCGTGCCCGGCTGGCAGATGTCAATGCCGAACATAGCGTTCAAATTATCCAAAAACTGGCCGATGATATAATAAGTTAAATTTTCCTTGAACGTGCCCCACGCTTCAGTCCAAAACATCGCGCCCTGCCCCCAACTGCCGGTGGAAATGTAAGTAACGGTCTGCTCGGCCGCGCGCTTTGACATCATGATCAAGGTGTTTCTCAAAGTAACCGCCGCGGTTAACACCATTCCCTTGAAAATTTTATCGAACACTGATTCTTTTACTTCTTTTGCTGTCCTTTCGCCTTTCTCGCTAACAGCAGTGCCAGTTATTGCTCCTAACACTGGCACGTCCTCTACCGCCATTATCGCCACCGCCTCTTTCGGCATCCACAAAATCGGATTCGCTGTTTGCAAAATAAAAAACAACACTATTAAAATCGTAATCACTTTTTTATTTTTTTCTGTTTTACTTGTTTTAAACATAATCATAATATTCTCTTCGTCATCCTTCGAGGCTCGCTCTGACTTTCGTCGGGACTCGCACCTCAGGATGACATGAGGACGTTTTCCAAATGTCACCCAATGTCACCCTTCGAGAGCCTCAGGGTGACACAGAGGGGCGACTTTCTTCACGCGAAGATTCTGTCACGCCGAGGATGCTTGTCATGCTGAGGCTCTCGAAGCATGACAAAACATTATTTGTTTTGTTCTTCTGTCTTAACTTTTTCAAAAGCCGCTTGGTACATTTTCGTCAACTCCGCGTCGCCGAAAGCGTTTAATTCTGATTCGCTTATCCCTTGGCTCAACAGCATTTTCTTTATATCCACGATCGTCACGCTCCCCTCGGTTGGCGCCGAACTTTTATCCTCGTTCGCCTGCGCCTCAAACTTTTTCACTAAATCCGGATTTTCCGCCAGCATTTGCTTGTACATCTCTATCAAATCCGCGTCGCTGATTATTTTCAACTGGTCTTCGCTGATTTTGCCTGACTGCGCTAACAATTTCCGCAAAGTGTCAGCGTCAATATTCAATAAACTGCTTTTTGGACTGCTTTCGGTTTTCGTCCCCTCGCTCAAGCCGGCTTCCACGAACTCTCCAGTTCGAAAACATTGCTTGCCTTTTTCGCAATTCGGGTCTTCGCTATTTTGGATTTCGTCAAAATCCGAGACGCCATCTGAATCAGAATCAGCGAGATAAGCGCTGGTGCCATAAATGTAATATTCGTCAAAGTCGCTGATTTTATCTCCATCTGAATCCTTTTGTTTCAAAACCGCCGGATCTTCATCGCTGATATCCATCTTTTCGATTACCTGGCTCGCGGAAACAGCTGTCCCGCTGTCTTTGGGAGCGGCTGGCCAAGGCAGCGTCAAATTATTTTTTAATTGCCAAAATCCAATAATTACTATTCCGATGCCAATCACCGCCACTCCGGTTAAAGCGATTATTTGTTTCCTTTTCTCTCTTTGATAAACATTAAAATCATCCACTGGATTGCTTTGCGCGAACCGCGTGGCTCCGAATCCTTTTTCAACATTAACATCTGGCTGGATTTCAGGTTCATCCGCTGGAAATTCCTTCTTATCTTCTTCGCGCATATTTAGGTTGTAGTGAGTAGGTTGTAGAAAGTGAAAACGCAAAACTTATTGTCTTGAAAAATATGCAGACATCGCTTGCTTATTTTAGCGTGTTTTTTTACTGAATACATTATAACATTTTTAATGCAAATAACCAAAGGGATGTGAATAAATCTTGGGCATGTCTAATTGTCATCCTGAACTCGATTCAGGATCTTTTGACAAATTGGTGGGCGACTACCACCTACTCACTACCACCTACAATCTACCACCTCTTTCCGCCAATTTAATCCAATCGCCCATTGAAAGCTCCTGCGGCCTGACTGTTGGCTTAAGCCCCAGCTGACTTAATGCCGTCGCGGTCACTCCAAGATTGTTTTTCAACTGCTTGCGCTTGGCGCTGAACCCTTTTTTCACCACCGCGAAAAAAATATCCGCTGGAATCGCGAACTTATCGCGCCGGATATTGTTCAATCGAATGACGGCGCTGTCAACTTTCGGCGCCGGCTGAAAACAATTTTTTGAGACAAAAAACAAAATTTCCGGTTCGCAAAAAAATTGCACTGACACGGACAACAAGCTCATCTGCCCGGGCTTTTGGACGACGCGCTCAGCCACTTCTTTTTGGACCATTAAAATCATTTCTTTCGGCTGATAGTCGCTTTCCAAAAACTGCCGTAGAAATCGGCTGGTGATATTGTACGGCAAATTGGCGACGATTTTATACGGTTCAGCGTTAAACCATTCCCGCAAATCGTCCGCCGTAATCTTCAAGATGTCGGCGCAGATAATTCGTAAATCGTCCCTTCGACAGAGTTTACCCTGAGCCCTTCGACTTCGCTCAGGATAAACTCCGTCGAATGGGCTCAGGGTGACAGAGAAAACGCACTTGTCATCCTGAGGTGCGAGCCCCGCTTCTGGCGGGGCGAGCCTCGAAGGACGTAATTCGTAATTTGGAATTTGTGATTTGTTTAGAATTTCTTCTGCCAATCTTTTATCTTTTTCCACCGCCACGACCCGCTTCGCTTTTTTGACGAGCTCTTCGGTCAGAATGCCTTTTCCCGGGCCGACTTCAAGCACGTTGTCCGCGGCTGATAAACGAGCGGCGGCCATAATTTTTCGCAAAATATTTTTATCAATCAAAAAATTCTGCCCCAACCGTTTGCGTGGCCGAAAATTATCCTTTGGCAAAAAATTATTGCTTCCACGTTTCATAACCCTTGAATAACCCCCTTTTTCCCCCTTATCCCTTCGATTTTACTCAGGGCAAGTCTAAAGGGGAAAACTAAACGCACGAAATCTGACGCCACATCCTATCTGTAATTCCATGTCTCCATTAATTTTCACCCTATCCTTTCTACTTTCTACTTTCTATTTTCTATTTTCTTTATCCCTAAACCACTCCACCGTCTTCTTGATTCCTTCCTCAACATCAAAGAGCGGCCGCCAGCCGAGCGCGCGCTGAATTTTTTCAAAACTCAAACAGCTGACCGCCTGGCCGGCAAACGCGTTAGGGTCATAGCGCGGCTCGGCGTCCGACGCTAATTCCTTTTTGATGAAATTAAAAACCTCGTTCACCGTCGTCTGCCGGCTAGTGCCAACATTGTAAAAATCCACGGCCTCGCTTTCCAGCATCGCCATGTTGGCGCTGACGACGTCTTCGACAAAAACATAATCGCGCGTTTGATGGCCGTCGCCGTGGATGATTGGCGTTAAACGATTGAGCATTTTTTCCGTGAAAATCGCGATCACGCCGGCTTCGCCCTTTGAGTTCTGGCGCGGGCCATAGACATTGGCGTAGCGCATTATGCCGCAGGCCAAACCGAATTGTTCAAAATAAAATCGCAAATAGTTTTCCACCGACAATTTAGCGATGCCATACGGTGAAATCGGCTGGCAGGGATAGTCCTCTGCCGTCGGCACGACGTCCGCTTCACCGTAAAGCGCGCCGCCGGTGGAAGAAAAAATAATTTTTTTGACTTTATATTTCACGCATTGCTCCAGCAGATTCAACGAACCGATGATGTTGACGTCCGCGTCGTAAACCGGGTCTTCCACCGACTGATTGACGCTGATTTGCCCTGCGAAATGAAAAACAAAGTCCGGCTTTTCTTTTTCAAAAACTTCCGCCAGCTTGCTTTCACGGATGTCTAATTCGTAAAATTCTGCCTGCGGATTCAAATTATTTCGATCGCCGGTTGACAAATTGTCAACCACCGCCACTCGATAATCGGCGTCAATGAGCGCGTCTACTTGGTGCGAGCCGATGAACCCGGCGCCGCCGGTGACTAATACTTTTGGTTTAATAAACATAGAATTTAGAAAATAGAAAATAGAATGTAGAATGTAGAATGTAGAATTTTATTTATTATTATTCAAAAAATTATTGAGGAGTTTCATTACCTCGTCTAAAGTTCGCTCCGCGCGATCGTAATCTATATTTGAGAACAATATTTTCGAAATCTCAATTTGACTTTCTAACTCCGAACCAGAACCAAAAGCAATTGTCAATAAATGTCTTTTCTCTTTAAAATGAAAACGGCGATAACTTTCCGCGATATTCGAGGAAATTGAAACAGCGGCTCGTCTCATCTGACTTGACAATCCATATAATTCTGAACGTGGAAATTTTTCTGTAAATTGATAAACAGCAATTGCTAAATCTCGCGACTTTTGCCAAACAATTAATTCTTTAAATGATTTTGTACCCATTTCATTAATTCTATTTTCTACTTTCTATTTTCTACTTTCTGACTAAACTTGGCTGGCCATAATCCTCGATTATGACAGGATATTGTTCAACTGTTTCAACTTTAAACACGCCGGCCGATTCCTTTTTAATAATAAACTTCACCGCCAATCCCTTTCTCGTTTCTTCGGACCACATCTGGTCAAAAACAAAATTGCCTAAACCGTAAAAAATGTATTTGCCTTTATATTGTTCGATTTCCTGAACGACATGCGCGTGATGGCCGACGACAAGGTCAGCGCCGAGATCAATCGCTCGATGGGCAAACGATTTTTGACGCGCAGACGGCTCTTTTTGATATTCAACGCCATCGTGCATTGAGACAACCAGAAAATCAACTAAATTTTGTTCTTTTGCATTTTGAATGTCGCGAGCAAGTTGTTCTTCGTCCATAAGGATAATGCCCGCGCTTTTTTGCTTGGCCGCGTAATTTTCCGGACCATAACCGTAACACAGAAAGCCAATCTTTGCGCCTTTGACCTCTCTAATCGTCGGCAGAAGCGTATCGAATTGAAGTTTGCCGGAATTGTTCACCGCGCCGCAATAATCAATTTTTTGTTCTTTTAGATAATAAAACGTTTTTTGCAGTCCATCCTGTCCTTGATTTAAAATATGATTGTTCGCCAAACTTAACACATCGAAGCCGGCGAAAGACAAACTCTCGGCCGCTTCCGGGTCGGCGCGAAAATTGAACGAGCCGGTTTTAACCGGCGCTCCTTTTATAATCGGGCTTTCCAAATTACCGAAGCTGATGTCCGCCTGGCCAATCAAATCCTGGACTTTCAAAAACGGAAAATGATAATCCTTGTACGCAACCATTTTCTGGCCAACGACGCGCGAGAGCATTATGTCGCCGACCGCCAGCAAGCTGATCCGCGACTCCAGCGCTTCCTTGGCGTTCAATATTTCCGCTTCCTTTTCCTGACCGCGCGCCCAATCGCCGAATGGAATCAAACCAGCGGTTTTCAATGTTTTATCAACGATAAAATCAACTTCTTCGTGAAAAATAAAATAACTCGCCGCCGCCACGGCTCCGGCGATGACAACTGCGATAATCACTCCGACAAACCAACGCATAATTAGGTGGTAGGTGGTAGGTGGTAGGTGGTAGTTATATCAAAACACTACCCACTACTCACTACAACCTATTTCCAACCTTCATTCTTAAATACGCCTCCATAAACAAAATTAAATCGCCGTCGAGAACTCTTTCCACGTCGCTTGTTTCCATTTCCGTCCGATGGTCTTTTACCATTTTATACGGATGCAAAACATAAGAACGGATTTGATTGCCCCAAGCCGCTTCCGTGTATTCGCCGCGCAACCGCATCCGTTCCTCCTCTTCCTTCGCTTCATGATATTGCTGGAGTTTTGCCCGCAGAATTTTAAGCGCTGTTTCACGATTCTGCTGCTGGGAACGTTCGTTCTGGCAGGTAACTGTAATCTTCGTCGCTAGATGGACTATCCGGACCGCGGAATCGGTTTTATTGACTCCCTGTCCGCCGTGCCCGCCCGCCCGATAAGTGTCAATCCGAAGTTCATCCGGTTTTATTTCAATTTCTCCCGCTTCTTCCAACAGCGGCAGAACTTCCACCAAAGCGAACGAAGTGTGCCGCATTTTCTCCGCGTCAAACGGCGAAATGCGAACCAAGCGATGAACACCGTGCTCGGCTTTTAAATAGCCGTAACTGTTCCGGCCGCGCACTTCGAACAAAACGCTTTTTATTCCCGCTTCCCCGCCCGCTGAAATTTCCACGATTTTCGTCTGCCACTTTTGGCTTTCGCAAAAACGAAGGTACATCCGCAAAAGCATTTCCGCCCAGTCCTGCGCGTCCGTGCCGCCGGCGCCGGCGCGAATGCTCACCACGCTGTCGCAATGATCGTATTTTCCGGCAAAAAGCAAAGCGAATTCCATTTTATTCAATTCTTTTTCCACTAGCGCCAATTCCTGTTCCGCGTCTACCCGCAAGTTGGACGATTCGTTTCCTTCTCCCATCTCAATCAACGCGCGCAAATCGTCAATGCGCTGTCCGAGCCCTTCCCAAGCCGCGACTTCTTCCTCCAAATCGCACGCCAGCCGGCTGGTCTTTTTCGCTTGTTCTTGCTCACGCCAAAAATCCGGCCGCGACATCTGGTGCTGCAATTCAATGATTTTTTTCTTTTTCTCGTCAATTCGAATAATCGCGCAAGCTCGCTGAATGCGTTCTTTAAGTTCGGTCATTTTTTCAAAACTGTCTTGCATGGTTAATATATGTCCTATTTGTCTTATATGTCCTATTTGCTCTATTTGCCCTATTCCCGCCTCTCCTCCAACTTCACCTTTATTTCCATAACTTTATCCTCGCGCGCGACTTGCAAAATTATCACATTGCCCGGCTTGTATTTGGAAATCTCTTGGACTAATGACGAATCATCGTCCAATTTTTCACCATTGACTTCCAAAATAATGTCATTCTCCTTAATGCCCGCTTTTTCCGCCGGACTAGCCGCCACCACCGCTGGTTCGGTTTTATTCTGGCCTTGCAGAACCATGGCCCCGTAATTGTATTTCAAATTATTGGCTTTGGCGATTTCTTCGTTTAACTGGATATAGCGAACGCCGAGCCACGGCCGCACGATTTTTCCGAATTGCTTGACGCTCTCGATCACGCTTTTGGCTTGATTGATCGGGATGGCGAAACCGAGCGATTGCCCCTGCCAGTTGACCGCAGTGTTAACGCCGATGACCTGGCCGGCCAGATTCAAAAGCGGGCCGCCGGAATTGCCTGGATTAATCGCCGCGTCGGTTTGGATCGCTCCTTGAATAACTTCCGAGCCGCCGCCGCTGTCGCCGGCAATAACTTTCCGATTGATGCCTGACACCACGCCGCGAGTCACTGAATTGGAATATTCGGACAACGCGTTGCCGATGGCGATGACCGTTTGCCCGATTTCAATTTTATCCGAATCGCCGATTTCCGCGACCGCCAGATTTTTCGCGTCAATTTTCAAAACCGCGACGTCATAAACAGTGTCGCGACCAAGCACCTTCGCCTCGTATCTTTTTCCGTCGCTGAAAAGAACGGAATATTCCGCCTGCTCATCGGCTACCACGTGCTTGTTGGTCAAAATCAAACCGTCGGCGCCGATGACAAAGCCCGTGCCGCCGCCGATTTCTTTTTTCTCTTTTTTGCCATTGCCTTGAGGGATTTGCGTTCCGAAATTCCAAAAATTAAAAACATCCGGCCCGGTCAAATTGTAAAAACTTTCCAATTCTTTAGTGACGACGACGCTGACGACAGACGGCGAGACCTTTTTCACCGCCTCAATCGTCGCTGAATTTTCTTCAACGCTGATGACTTTTTTTTGATTGACGGATTGCTCCGGCGCGTTTGTCCCTAAAAACTGCTTGCCCCAATTTGTTTTTTCCAAAGACGGCGCGATGAAAAAAGAACCAAAGGCGCCGGCGAACCCGCCGACGATCAAGCTGACGATGATGACAACGGCCAAATAGCCGCGTGAATTTTTGTCACACATAGGATATAAAAATATAAAAAGTATAAAATTATAGAAATAAGAATCAATAGCGGCTACAAATTACCCTTCGACGGGTTCGACAAGCTCACCGCAGGCAAGCTCAGGGCAAGCTCACCACTACAAATGCTACAAATAAAATTTAATTTTCCTGTCTCAAATAATCCGTATATCCGTACATAATCCGTAATCCGTATATTTAAAATTAAAACACCGCCCTTTCGCCGTGTCAACAAGACCTTTTGCGAAATAATTTTTCGCAACGAGAATTACAAATTTCGAGCGAAAATTGTGAATGGGCGACGAAACACTATACAACGTATAATGTGAGGAGCCCTGAACAATTTGCAGCCGAAATTTGGAATTTGCAGTAGAAAAAGTTATTTTGCAAAAGGTCTGCAAATCATTTTAAAAATTTTTCTATCTCCGCTTCGTTTAATGTTCCATTTTTTAGTCCGCCCTTTTCCAATTCTTCAAAAATCTTCATGATGCCGGCCGGACCATTATTAACGCCTTTTATCGCATCAACCTTGCCCATTAATCCTTGGTACGCGCTGATCGCCTGCTTGAAAAGCGGCATGCCGTAAATAACTGCCAGCACAATCGGCACGACGATAATTACTAGTTTTATCCAGCTAAAAATCTGCTGCCATAAAACATAACGTTGAATTTTTTTTACCGCTGCTTTAACTTCTTCGGTTTCGCGCAGATTTCTGGAAATTAATGATTTTAGTTCGTCCATATTTTGTTAGGTTGTAGGTTGTAGTGAGTAGGTTGTAGAGATTTTTTGACGTAAAAAGGAACCCTTCCAAGACAGCTCACTTCACAGTTCCAATTTTTGTCGTCTCTATAAAACTACTCATTACCCCCTATCACCTACAACCTACAACCTGTTTCGTTTTTTCGTATGTATGTTAATCCGTACATTTGGACAAATCCGTAATCCGTATATCCGTACATAATCCGTAATCCATATTTTTTCACCGCACTTCGCAGACGGAAAACCATCCTTTAATTTTCGAAATGAAATCGTTCAACTGCTTTTTGGAATACGTTTTTTCGCCGACGAAATTATCATTGACCAGTTTGCTTTCGCTTTTAAACGGCTGAAGATAATATCGCGCCGCGCCCTTGATTTGCTCGGCTATCGCCAGCAGATCCGCCTCGCGGTGGAGCACGGGCAAAACCGTGGAGCGGAATTCATAAGGAATTTCGCTTTTCATTAACATTATAGCGCTTTTTTTCACCGCGTCCAAATCCCAAATCCGGCAAGTGACTTTTTGATAATCCTCCCATTTGGCCTTGATGTCCATGGCGATATAATCAACTAATTTTTCCGCCAGCAATTTTTCAATCACGTCCGGCCGCGCGCCGTTAGTGTCCAATTTCACCAAATAGCCGAGGGCTTTAATTTTTTTGATAAACGAGACGAGGCCGCGCTGGATAGTCGGCTCGCCGCCGGAAAGGCAAACCGCGTCGAGCAATTTCTTGCGATTCTGCAAAAAACGCAAAACGCGGGGCACGGGAATCACTCGGGTAATGCCTTTAACAATATCCGGATTATGACAAAAAGAGCAGCGAAAGTTGCACCCAATGGTGAAAACCGTCGCTGCCACTTTGTTCGGATAATCAAGCAAGGTTGTTTTCTGCAGTCCGCCAATCAGCATATTGTAGGTGGTAGGTTGTAGGTGGTAATTATATCAAAACACTACCCACTACCAACTACTCACTACTCACTAATAACCTCCTCTTAATTCTTACTAAGCATCTTATCATACGTTTTTCGATCGCCAAATTCCGCTTTTTTGCCGTCATTCCAACGATGGATCGGGCTTAAGTAGCCGACCACGCGCGAATAGATTTCACATTTTTGCCGCTCGATTTTTTGCAAGGTCATAAGATGTTGTTCCTTTAAATTAAAAGTTGAAAATGAAAAAGTAAAAAGGGAAATTAAAAACTTAAAACGCTCTTTTTGTCATTAACAGTTAAAACACTCGCGCCTAAAATATCGGTTTTTCCTTTATCCTTTTCGTTTTTCATTTTTAATTTTTAATTTCCAAATTACCAATTACTTAATTTCTTAATTTCTTGTTTTCTTAATTTCTTAATTACCTAATTTTTCCAATTTCGCCGCTTCTTCCGCGTAGCCCATTTCTTCATCGCAGAAAGGGCAATACTCGTGCTCGCCTTCGAGATAGCCGTGAATCGGGCAGACGCTGAAAGTCGGCGTGATGGTGAAATACGGCAAATGAAAATTTTCCGCGATTTTTTTCACCAGCAATTTCGTGCTGTCCGCTGACGGCAGTTTTTCCCCGATAAAACCATGCAAGACGGTGCCGCCAGTGTACTTCGTCTGTAAATCATCTTGTAAGCGCAATGCCTCGAAAATATCATCCGTGTAACCGACCGGCAAATGCGTTGAATTGGTGTAATACGGCGCCGCTTTTTTTTCTTGCCAGGCCTGCTCGTTGGCGACGATTATATCGGAAAATTTTTCCTTATCAAGCCGGGCGAAACGGTAAGACGTCCCTTCGGCCGGCGTTGCTTCCAGATTAAACAGCTCGTTCGTTTCATTTTGATAATCCATCATGCGCTCGCGCATAAAATCCAAAACCTGACCGGCGAATTTACGGCCTTCAACTGAAGCGATGCTGTGTTCAACGCCAAGCAGATTCAAGCAGGCCTCATTAACGCCGTTCAAACCAATGGTGTTAAAATGATTTTTCCAATATTCGTCGAAACGTTCTTTTATTCCGCTTAAATAGTGCCGTGAATACGGATACAATCCGCCGTCAGTGAATTTCTCCAGGGCGTTGCGCTTAATCTTCAAACTGGTTTTGGCTAAATCCATCAGTCCGGCCAATCGTTCAAAAAATTCTTCTTTTGTTTTCGCCAAATACCCCAGCCGGGCCATATTAATGGTCACTACACCAATTGAGCCAGTCAATGGATTGGCGCCGAACAAACCGCCGCCGCGCTTGCGCAATTCGCGGTTGTCGAGCCGCAGGCGGCAGCACATGCTGCGCGCGTCTTCCGGCCGCATGTCGCTGTTCACGAAATTGGAAAAATACGGAATGCCGTATTTGGCGGTCATTTCCATAATCCGACTGATTATCGCTGAATCCCAATCCCAATTTTTCGCGATATTGTACGTCGGAATCGGCCAACTCAGCACTCGGCCTTTGCGGTCGCCTTCCATCATTATTTCAATGAACGCTTGGTTGAACATGTCCATTTCTTTCTGAAAATCGCCGTACTTTTCCGCCTGCGGCTCGCCGCCCACGATCGCCGCCTCCTCCGCCACGTCGGCCGGCGGAAACAAGTCCAAAGTAACATTGGTAAAAGGCGATTGAAACCCCACCCGCGTCGGCACGTTCATGTTGAACAGAAACATCTGAACCTGCTGTTTTACCCCTTTGAAATCCAGCTCGTCGGCGCGAATGAACGGCGCGAGATAAGTATCCAAATTCGACACGGCCTGCGCGCCGGCCGCTTCGCCCTGCAAAGTATAGAAAAAATTAACTAACTGACTTAAAGCGGTCATCAAATGTTTCGGCGGCTTGCTCTCGACTTTGCCGCGCACTCCCCCAAATCCGCGCAACAACAAATCCTTGAAATCCCAGCCGCAGCAATACGGCGCCAAGAGCTGTAAATCATGCAGATGAAAATCGCCGGAAAGATGCGCCTGTTTGATATCCGGCGAATAAATCTTGTTCAACCAATAATTCGTGCTCAAATTCGACGCCACGTAGTTATTCAGCCCCTGCAATGAATAATCCATGTTGCTGTTTTCTTTAACCTTCCAGTCCAATTGCTTCAGATAGTTATCCATCAATTCGTCGGAATTGATCATGGATTGAATGTCGCGCATCTTAGCGTGCTGGTCGCGATAGATGATATACGATTTGGCGACTTTAATCAGCCGGCTTTCAATCAAAACCTCCTCGACAATGTCCTGGATTTCCTCTACTGCCGGAATGGACCGCTGATGGAATTTTTTGTTCAGTTTTTCGACAATAACGTCCGACAACTGCTCGGCTTTCTCCGCGTCCGGCTCGCCGCAGGCGCGCATGGCTTTGAAAATGGCGCTGGAAATTTTCGCTTGGTCAAATTCAACGATACTGCCGTCGCGCTTGTGAATTTGGATGATTTTATTTGCCGCGTAAACCATAATTTAATAAAGTTCCAAGTACCAAATTACAAATTCCAATTAAATTTCATATGGCCATAGCGTTCTTTTCGTCATTCTAAGTGGCTCCACGTTCTGCGAAGAGACGAAAGGTCGTTTTACAACCGAATAAAAAAACAACAGCGTTCGCCTTTTTGTCTCTTTTAAACGTTCTCCACTGTTGTCTTCAATTAACATTATACATCAATAACAAAACCGCTTCAAAATTTAAAGCGGCGTCAAGTTTTCGTCTAAATTGATTGAATTTTTCGCGCCGATATTTTTTCTTGTCTAGCCTGTGGATAACAATTTTATTTTCTAAATTCTATTTTCTATTTTCTAGATTCTATAAATGACGTTCTTCCTCTCCACCACCACTTGCCATCGCCGTCGCTTGGCTTCCTCGTATAACTGCAAAGTGGGATTAAAACAAATCGGATGGCCGACGATTTCCAAAAAATTGATGTCGCTTTCGCTGTCGCCCACGCCCCAGATATTTTCCGCTGGTATTTCCTGAAATTCCGGCCGGCTCATTATTTCGCGCGCGATTTTAGCTTTGTCGCGCGGCACGTGGCGCATGCCGGTGTATCGGCCGTTGACTTTTTCGATTTCCGCCGCCCGCGCCTCGTGGATTCCCCAAGCGATGGCGAATGGTTTGACGGCCTCCTCGGGAGAACAACTTATGGCGGCGATGTACCAGCCCTCCCTAATTTTTTCTTTAACTAAATCGCGAGTGAAACGATAAACTTGATTTTTGTATTTTTCAACCATCTCTCGCGCAATCGCTTCAAAATCCGCTGTTTGGACGCCTTCAATCCGCGCCTCGAATATCTCAATCACCCGGCTCAAATATTCATCATAACTCCCCTGCCGCTCCCGCCATTTTCTTTCTTCCGCGGCAAAGTGCCGGCGGATAACTTTGTTGAACACGCCCTCGTCAATCAGCGCGTCAACCATATATAAAAACAGCGACCAGCGGAAAAACGTACCGTCAATGTCAAGAAATAACAATCCTTTGTAGTCCATACGCTATTTAACAAAAGAGACGGATAACCCGCCTCCTATTTGAAAATTATAAGTCCGAATTTCTAAATTCTAAACAAGCTCTAATTTTCCAATGTTTTAAATTCTAAACATAAAAAAGTAATTTGGAAAATTGTAATTTTCAAATTTGTTTAAGATTTCGAATTTCTGATTTCGGATTTGTTTAGAAATTAGGATTTCGGATTTCGAATTTGTAAAACTACATCATTTTTTTCCTAATAAACGGCGGGATTTCAATATCTTCGTCGTCAGCGCTAGTCGGTTCATTAATATCAGTAAGCACTGTGGACGACGGCTTTACGGTTTCATCATTTTTATTTTCTTCAATTTTTATATTTTTATATTCAAACGGCGATTTCGACGGCAGATCGGGCTTTGGCGCTTGTTTCGGCGGCGCGAAAATGCCGCTAGCGCCGCGGACAGCTGACGAGACCCCGCGCAAATGGCCGCGGACCGCGTCTTCAAATCCAGTGGCGACAACCGTTATTTTCATCGTGTCTTTAAGCGAATCGTCAATCACCGCGCCCCAAATAATTTTCGCGTCATTATCCACCGACTCGGTGATTGTTTTCGCCGCTTCGCTTACTTCATACATAGTCATGTTCGGCCCGCCGGTAATAGTAAACAAAATTCCTTTCGCGCCTTCGATGGATAATTCCAGCAACGGACTGGCAATCGCCGCTTTCGCCGCTTCCACCGCTCGGTTATCGCTGCCGGCCTCGCCCATGCCAAGCAAAGCTGAACCGCTCTTTTCCATGATGGTTTTAACATCAGCGAAATCAACGTTAATAAGTCCGGGCAAAGTAATCAATTCGGAAATCCCCTGCACGCCCTGACGCAGAACTTCATCAACAAGACCAAACGCTTCGAGCAATGGCGTTTTTTTGTCAATAATCTGCCAGATTCTGTCGTTCGGAATTGTTATCAACGTGTCAACGCGGGCGCTAAGTTCATTGATGCTTTCTTCGGCAAAACGTTTTCGCGGGCCGCCTTCGAATGAAAACGGTTTGGTGACAATGGCAATAGTGAGCGCGCCAAGTTCTTGGGCGATTTCCGCCACTTTCGGACCCGCGCCGCCGCCCGTGCCACCGCCGCCGCCATACGTTAAAAATATCATGTCCGCGCCTTTCAACGCTTCGCGGATTTCATTTTGCGATTCTTCCGCCGCTTTCCGGCCAAGCGCTGGATTCATGCCCGCGCCAAGACCGCGCGTCGTGCTCCGGCCGATGTGCAATTTCAAAGGCGCCGTATTGTGTTGCAAGGCCTGCAAATCCGTGTTAATGGCGATAAATTCCACGCCTTTAACTTTTGCCGCTACCATGCGATTAACCGCCGCGCCGCCGCAGCCGCCGACGCCGATGACTTTTATTTTCGCGATTGTTTGTATTTCTGGTTTTACTTCTGGCATATGTTCCTCTCCCCCTTACCAAGGGGGAGATACAGAGGGGGTTAGCTCTCTCCCTCGTCTTACCACATTAAAATTAAGAAATCAAATTTTTGAACCAACCGATTACTTTGCCTGTTGTTTCTTTGACTGAACCGGAAATCCCTGATAAATGGAATTTCGTCCCGCCCTTTTCATTGAGCGCGCCGTAGCCCCACATAACAAGTCCCAAACCAGTGGCGAAAGCGATGTCATTCACTTTATCAACCGCGGTATTGAAACGTTTGCTCGCGCCGACCGCGGTCGGCAGCATTGTTTTTTTCTTTCCCACTTCCACCATGCCAGGCAATTTCGCGCCGCCGCCGATTAATACGAGGCCGGCCGGCAGGAGACCGCTCCGACTTATTTTTTGCAGTTCTTTGTCAATCTTATCAAAGATTTCTTCAACGCGCGCTTCAATGATTTCCGCGATGTATTTTTTCGAGAACACCTGATTGTCGCCGCCGAAATCGCGCAAATTAATTTCTTCGGTTTTTTCAAATTGCGCCGGCAAAGCGCTGCCGATTTCCAGTTTCAACCGTTCGGCGACATCGAGCGATGTCTGCAAAACCATCGCCAAATCAGCGGTGACATGGTCAGCGCCAATCGCTAAAACAGCGACGTGAATCACGTCGCCTTCTTCAAAAACAACAACTTTGGTCGTTCGCGCGCCGATATCCACCAAAGCCACGCCCAACTCCTTCTGGCGATTGGTGAGCACTGCCTCGGCCGCCGCCAACGCGGAAAAAATGACATAATTAATATCCAGTCCAGTGCGATAAACGCACTTGGTGAGATTTTTTATGTGCGAGCTCAAACCGCGGATTACCTGCGTCGTCACTTCGAGCCGGATGCCCGACATGCCGATTGGATCTTTCACTCCAGTCTGATTATCAATGGAAAATGTCTTTGGAATGACGTGCAAAATTTCATAATTAACTGGCGCCGCCACTGCCCGCGCTGCCTCAATCACCCGAGCGACATCATTCTCTTGGATCTCGCCATTGGCGCGCGAAATAGCGATGACACCATTGCTTTCCTGCGAAGCGATGTGCGTGCCGCCAATGCCAATCCAAGCGTGCTCAATCGGCAGCCCGATCATCCGCTCCGCCTTTTCGATACAACCGGAAATAGCGGATACCGCGTCTTCAATGCTGACAACCAGCCCTTTATTTAAACCCTGTGAAGGCACTTCCACCACGCCGATAATATTAAGTTGCTCCGCCTCGCCGCTCTTAGTTATTTGGCCGATGACAATGCGCGTCATTGACGACCCGACATCGAGACCGGTAATTATATGTTCGGACATAAGATAATTAAGAGAAAACAGGGATTCGTAATTCGTAATTCGTAATTTTAAATCTGTCTCATAAATTATGGATTACCAATTACAGATTACGATTTACTATTCTATTATAATACCTTTTTAACAAAACGCCAAATGGTGCTTAAAAAATCCCAAATTTACAGGATTTTTCAATTTTTTGCACACATTTTTAGTTCAGCCCTTCGATCCTTCGAGAACCTCAGGATGACATAGCGAACGACCTTTGTCATACTGAGGCTCTCGAAGCATGACATTCTAAAAATACGGCAGAAAAACCAACAGCGCGATAATCAAACTCGTCAGCGACGCGATCAGCACAATCGCCGACATAATATCTTTTATCTCGCGGACATAATCGTGGATTTTCGGTTCCAGCATGTCAGCGAGCCGTTCAAAAGCGGTGTTCACCAATTCTAAAATAAAAACAGCGGCCACCATCAAAATAATGAGCGACCATTGCCATAATTTAATCTCAAAATAAATGCCAAAAAAAATCGCGAGAAGCGCGGCGATTATGTGAACGCGAAAATTTTGCTCTTTTTTGACCACCGAGCCCAATCCGCGGAAAGCGCATTTGAAACTTTGAAGCAGTCGTTTTAAATTTACCATAAAGTTTAAATTCAAAATTCGAATATCGAAATTCTAAACAAACTCCAATTTTCCAATGTTCAAACTCCAAACAATTTATAGAGTGGCTTAGGGAATTGTAGTTTGTCATCCTGAGGTGCGAGTCTCGCTGAAGGCGGGACGAGCCTCGAAGGATGGAATTTATTTAGGATTTAGGATTTCGGATTTTGTAATAATATCTTCTTCAATTTTCTCCATCTTCCTCGCGGCGATCTTTGATTTTTCATGCTCGAATCCATTAATATGCAAAAATCCATGCAGAACTAAAGCTAAAATTTCTTGTTGGAATCCGCCGGGCTGTTTTTTCGCTTGCGCTTTCGCCGCTGACGGACAAATAATTATTTCCGATTCAGACGGAGAAAGCGCGAATGACAAGACATCAGTTATTTTATTTTTTTTGCGATATATCCGGTTCATTTCCCTGATCCGCGCGGACGGGACAAAAGCAACCGATATCCGCTGTTTTTTTCTGATTTTCAAAACCCGGCCGGCCAGACGGAGCAAAGCGTCAATCTTTTCTTTCGGGATAGAATAATCGGTTTGATTATTAATTTCAATTATCATCTTAGATACGGATTACGGATTATTTTACGGATATACGGATTAACATACCGAAAAACGAAAAAACGAAACAGGTTGTAGGTTGTAGTGAGTAGGTTGTAGAGATTTTTTGACGTAAAAAGGAACCCTTCCAAGACAGCTCACTTCTCAATTCCAATTTTTGTCGTCTCTATAAAACTACTCACTACCCCCTTACCACCTACCCCCTAATTTTATTCCCCACCCGGCAATTCGCCCGTATCTTCACCCGGCGCCGCTGGCTTCGGTGTCAATGGAATCGGCGTCGGCGTGTATTCAATTGGCGCGAACTCGAAACTGTTTATCACTGTTTGGAAAACCGCGGGAAAACTCGCCTCTTCTTTCAAGCCGATATTATAATTAACGGCAAACACTTTATCTTTTTTCGCGGACTCAATATAAGCGGTGAAAGCGTCCGGACTTTCCAATATCGGCAATTTGCTGAATGTTTGGTATTTTTTCAGGTCCTCCTTTTTAACTTCTGGCGCCATTTGCAAATACCAATCCTCCAATGTTTGTTTCGTGTCTTTATCCAAAACAACAATATTAACAAACTCATTTTGATTGGAGCTTATCATCAAGTCCTTCGGATCGTCAGGATCAACAGGCTGAACTACCCAAGCGATTGGATATAATATTTTATATCCGTAATTTTTATTGACGTAATATTGGACGAATAATTTTTCCCATAAACGGACTTTTCCTTTATCCACTGGACTGTAAAAATTTATAATTTCTTCTTTATCTTTAAAAACATCGCCATCGCTGTCGTTTAGATTTATGTTCGTGCCGAACACCGCTTCTTCCGCGTCCGTCAATCCGTCTTTATCCGTGTCTAATCCACTCATTAAAGATAAAGTGAATTTTTTAATTTCCGCGGGATTGAATTTCGCGACTGGCGCCGGTGTTTCAACTTTTACCACTAGCGCAGGAGGAGCAACCGTTGGTTCAGGTTCTGCTACCGGCGCGGTTGACGTGACTGTGGGCGCGAACGTCACTACTGGAGCCGGCGCGGGCGCCGGTTGTTCATAACTTTTGAACAATAAAAACGCCGAGCCGGCCACGATTAAAGCCAAAACCGCGACAATAACAATGTTTAAAATCCTCTTTTTGCTCGGCGCCGAGGCGCCAGCCGGCCCCGCGCTTTTCGTCACTTTTTCGCCTTTCGTCATTTCGGCCGTCTGCGAACCAAGATAATATTCCATTGGCATGGTATGGACTTCTTCGACGTTGGCCGCCTCGGCACTATCCGCGCTTGGCGCCGTCGGTTTTACTATGGCCGCGGCTGGTTGATTTGAAACCGCCGGCGCGTTCGGCGCCGTCGCAGTTTGTTTTTTATCAATGTCATCGAACATACGTTTTACTTTAAAAATATAAAAATCAATGTTATTTAAAATTTTTTACCGTCTTTAACCCGTGTTTTTAACTATTACTTACTCATCTCACGGGGTCTGGGGTGGAGCTTCGCCAACGCATTTTCCACGAACGATAATTGTCCCCACGCGAATGCGGAACCCCAGCGATTTTTGGCTACTTTTTGTCGTCAAAAAGTAGCCCTTCGGAGAAACCGTCTATTTTACTTTCTCCAGCGCTTTCTCAAAATTCAACAACTTGCCCGGCCCCTTTGGATTATATCCATTGATCACCTCTTCACCATCAAGATAACCATCGCCGTCGCTGTCTGCCCTTAACGGGTCAGTGCCATATATTTTCACCTCATCGTAATCAGGCAACTTGTCGTTATCGCTATCAATTTTTAATAAATTGGTTCCAAGGTTTGTTTCCTCGGCGTCTGTCAAGCCGTCATTGTCGCTGTCTTCTTTTATCATTTCTATGATTGGCGCGCTCTTCGGTTCAATCGCGGGTTCAATCACCGGCGCTTCAACTATTGGCACGGGAATCGCTTCCTCAACCTTTTCCACTACTGGCGCTGATTTTCCTCCAAATTTAATTTTTTCTAAATTAATTCCAAAAACGAATTTCAAAACAATCAAGCCAATGACAATTATCGCGAGAAATATTGCTAAGACAATAGCGACAATAAAAAATTTGCCGCGCGCCGGAGGTGGCGGAGGATACGGTGGCGCCGGCGGAACGTAAAAATCACTCATTGAAGCCGCAGGCGGTCTCATTTCAGGAATTTCTTTTCTGATCCGCTCTGGCGCCGGGTCCAATCCAGCGAAGATATCAACAACCTCTTTGTTTTCTGGTTTGTTTTGTTCATTTGGCATATATTTCGTTTCTCTCCCCCTTACCAAGGGGGAGACACAGAGGGGGTGTCCTGTCTACCTCCCCTCTTTCCCCTCCTTGGCAAGGAGGGGATGTTAAACAATGCCTAAAACCCCGTCGTTATTTTATATATCTTACTCGTTATCTCCAGCATAAAGTCCAATTTATACGCTGATTTGTTTTTTGCATTTTCTGGGTCAGCTTGATAAGAGTAAACCGGATGCTCGTCTGGATTTGAATAATAATTGAAAAACTTTTGCGTGTTGCTGTCATAGCAGGTCAGCGCGTCAAATCCGGTTGGACATTTAACGCAATATTTATTGGGAATAACGCACTGGAAAGCCGCGTCCGGACATTTAACAGAACCAAGGCAGGCGATTCCAGCGCCAACAAAGCTCGGCTTTTCCCATTTGAAATGATTCAACGGATCAACCGGCAATGTCTGCTTCAACGCGCCGCCTAATTCGTTCTGCCAAGATGGCCAAACACTAAACGACAATCCCCGTTCATAAGTGCCTGATTCAAGTTGCGGCGCCTCGCCATTATGCTTTTGTTTGTATTGGTCAATAACAAGCCGCGTCCACACCATATCTTGAATCCTCTGCGTGTCGCGAATTAAAGAGACCTTCGACAAACCGCCAAGATTAAAATTGAACTGCAAATACGCCACTATTTGATTAAAGATATTTAATGTCGCCTCGTTCGCGCTTTGCGAATGGCTTAAAATATGGATGTTGTTATAAATATCAATTCCCGGAGTAGTACCTCCCGCCAGATTGCTCGCGCCGACATAAACCGACGGCCCGTCCACGGCCGCTGAATAGCAAAATTCTCCAAACTCGTCTTTTTGGCAGTCGAGAGACAAACTGCTGGTCGTGTCCGCTGGATTCGGCGCGTATTTTTGGTACCAAACCGACGGCGCCAAAAATTCTGGATTTTTGTAGATGCGGAGAGCGATAACATCAGTTGAATTATCTGTTTCTGTCTCGTCGCGCGTCAAAAAATATTCTGTCAATAAATTTCCTACTGCGATTTCACTGTCGTCCTTGGTCTTGCACTTAGGATCAGAATCATTATTTTCTAAAAATCCCATTGTAGTAGTAATAATGCTATTCTCTTCCTTCACTATAACTTTAAATGCCACATTTCCATAATTAAGAAATTGGTCAAAAGGAAAATATTTCGGAATATTATTGTTAATTCCAATTAAATTCTTGCTACCTATCGAGGTGTCATTATTAAAAAATTCTATATTCAATGTAAATAAATTCTGAACTGGCTTAGTCAACGTGAACTTTAAAGTTATTGCTGTTGTTTTTCCCTGCTTTACAAAATTTACTGGTTCACTACTGAAAGACATCCCTACATCTTTTGACTGAATTGATATATTAACCTTGTCCGTAAATATTTTCGTCTCGAGTGCGTCTATTTTTCCGTCCATATCGTCATCAATTCCGTTTTGACAGCCGCCCATAGTTATAATTTTCACCTTCGGCAAGTCGTCGGTTTTATTATTTGGCTGGCCGAAATCGCGGCAGTACAACAAGCCGATGTTGTAATTTTTCTCGTAAACATGCGTTGAAACCGGCTCAGATAAATTTGTACTGGTAATTTTCCAAGTATCCCAATTCGCCGGCAATGTTGTCGGCTGCCATAAATTCTCACAAATCAGAACTTGTAGTTTGGCGCTGCCGGAAGTTGTTTCTCCTACCGTGCTTTTCGCATTTTCATCCGTCGCATCAACATTAACATCTTTCGTGATTTTTGTTTCAGCGAAAATCGTCGCCGTTCCGTTCTTTGCTTGGTTTGTCACATTGACAGTCGGACTATCAACCCCTGTTCCCGATGCACACACATTACTATTTTGAGGAAAAGCGCAAGCAACTGGAGCGCTGACAATCGTCGTGTCGTCCGCCGTCCATGTCCAAGTCCACTCATAAAGACCTACTGCCTCGTTTATCGCCTCCTCGCCGCTCATCGCCAACGCTTGGAATAGATGAATTTGATTCGGCGCGAACGCAAATTCTTCCGCTGGTTCGATTTTAATTTTATCGAGCTTGCAGACAGCGCTTCCTGTCTTGAAATTTAACGTCCACGGCGAGAAATAAAATCCGCAGACATTTTTTATATTGAACATTTTAACTTTATAATCTTTCGTTGCATCCAAAAGCGACTTGGGCGTAACAATGATATGCGTCTTGCCGCCGACGTTCGTGGCCGCGAAAGACGATTCAACCGGTTCAGAATTACTACCAACGACTTTGTACAGCACGACGCTGGCGCTTGCCGTGTCTAATTGTTTGTCAAAATTAAATGACAACAGCGCGTTGCGGCAGACATTCTGCTGATTCTCTGTCGGCGAACTGCCTGCGGAAAGCCATAATTCAGTCGAGCAAAATTTCGCGAGCACGTCCGGGTCGTTCGTGCGGAATTTTAAATCAGCTTCTCCTGTTTTCCCGACACTTTTTCCGTCTTTATCCACTGTCGCTGTCGCAATAATTTTCGTCGCGCCTTCGACAAATTTTGTTGCGGCGTTGAATGAAAATATCGGTTTGTTCGCAGAATCCACCGCGAAAAAATCCATTATTTCTTTTATTATCGCCACTTGATATGGCGCGCCGCTCATTGAGCCGGCATCTTCGCATTGTTCGTCCTCGCCAAGGGAAAGGTATTTAGTGCCGGGCTTTTCACTAACAAGCTTTTCATTGCCAACATATCCATCACCGCAATACGAATCATATTTATACGACGAGCCCAGATTCAAGCATTTTGGACTGCACCATTCAGGAAATTTTAACTCGCAGACGCAATTCGTCTCCTTCAAATAATCACACGACTCGATCTTCTCTTTCCCGTCCGCTGTCTTTGTCTTTTTCACGCAAGACAACGCTGTCGCTTCGCATTCTTCATCAAAATCCGTATTTATATTGTCATCTTTATCCGTATTATCATAATCCTCCAACTGCGCGTTGCCGCAACATTTATAACAGCCGCAAGCTGGATCTGTCGGTAAACATGCTGTAACTGTTTCCTTACCTGTCGCTGGATCAACGACCTTCTTTTCGCATTTTCCGCAAGCAGGAAATCCCTGCCATAAGCATTTTTCATTGCAATATGGATTATTATCTAATGATATTGAACCGCCTGCTGTCTTCGCAATCGCCTCGCATTCTTCGCCGTAATCAATTTTACCGTCACCGCATAACGCCGCTTTCTCTCCTGTTTTATACTTCGCGCCTTCATTCAAACAAATCGAACTCACGCCGTCGCCATCTTTATTATTTCCATCATCTTTATCTTCGCCGGCTTCGACTTTACTGTTACCGCAGACAAAACCAGCCGCCGTGCCAATATTTAAGCAGCCATTTGAACAATATGATTCTTTGGATACGCAGACACATTCTGGTTTGTCCGCGGACGGCGCGCAGGCCTTACCGCTCCCGTCTTTGTATTCGCAACCCGCGTCGCATTCTTCGTTATATGTTTTTCCGTAAATATTTGTAATCGCTTCATTTGGCGTGCCGTTGCCGCAACAACCCGTTGCTTTATTTTTTAATTGATCGGCAGTGCAATTTTTAAACGGTTCTAATAGACATTTATCCGAACAGCCATCTCCGTTCACGATATTTTTATCATCGCACTCTTCGCCAGAGCCGACTGCGCCGTCGCCACAAACAGAACCAGCGGGCGTGCCGCCTTTTGCCAAACAATTCTCTGTGCAATATTCAGGTACGTCCATTATTTTCGTGTTAGTAATTTCAGCTATTGCAGGGATCGCAATATTGTTAACAATGACTTTGGCTGTGCTATCCCACTTCCACGCATAATCAAACGGGTCTAAAAGCTGTCCTTTATCCGAACATTCATCAGGCGCTGAATATGGATTCGACCAATATTCAATCTTTTCGCCTTGCTTTTCGGTCGTGTAACTAACTGGCACGACATCGACTTTGTCAATCTCGCATTTTTCCGAAGACGCTTTGGTTTTGAACACCCAACTGAACGCGTCGTACTGCCCCGACTTGCCGATTTCAAAATCCGCTTCGCTCGCGCACTGGCTGTCTGGGCTGAAATAATTATAATCCTCGACAATTTTTTTCAAATCCACCGGGTCGGTAATGATTGATTCCTTGATGTTAAAACAAGAAAAACTTACTCCCGTCGGACAAGCCACTTTAGCGTCAACTTTATTATACGAGACGAATTTCTGCGCTGGTTCACCTGTCGCAGATGTATTATAGCAACCGCAAACGAAATCTAATATTTTTTTATCGTTGCCTTTGTATATATAACCGCCGCTGACATCAATGCCATTATCAGCGTCATTATCTTTCCAATCAGCGCAATCGCTTTTGGGCGCGTTCGCAATTGTATAATTCAAGCCCGCCAGCGGTTTCAAGCTTGAACTTTGAACGCCATTTGTGATTACCATTCGATAAAAAGTATTGGATGACAAATCATTTGTCGGATTGACTTTTAAATTGCTTATCTGACTTTTATTTGTCACGTCAGGCGCTGTCCATTGATAATCAATTTCTCCCGACGTTAACGCTACTGACGTCAAATTAATGCAATCAGCGCTGGCGCAGGAATAAAGTTTAACGCTATTTGGCGTCAAACTAGCCGCGTCCATTTGAGCGCTGAAATGCGCGCCGAGCTCGCTGTTAATGCAAGCTGATTGGCAATTTGGATAATAAGAAATCACTTTTGGCGCCGCGAATTTAACTTCCAGTCCGCCTTCTTTATGCATTTTGTCAAAAGCGGTTTTCATGAATGAATCAACTGTCGGCACCGCGTCCGCAAAAATAATCGCTGGTTCACCAAGCGGCGTTTCTAAATTTAATGTGGACGCTTTTTCAGTAAACAACCCGTAAAACCCAATGTCCGGCCGTTTATCGTTCGTGTTGGCTGGACAAATTTGCCCTTCAATTCCATTAACGCATCCATATCCGCTGAATTTAATTTTCTCTTTATAACTCTCCTGCGCTCCCCACTCCCATTTTTCATTGTTAAGCGCGATTTCCTGACATTGATATTGTCCTGAAACAATATACTTTTGCATGCCGTATAAATCGCTGATTAAACCGATAAGCGGCTTCAACAGTAAATTATCAGGAACGCATTTTTCATTTTTCGTTTTGAACGTCCAGGCATAATCGCTAGCCATTGATTTTCCGTCCGACGAGACGACTCCGCCCTCGAACTGATTCTCGTCATTCATGGTTCCGCCTTTGATAATTACCTGATACCAAGTATTTTCGAATAGTTGATAAGGAATAATTTTTCCTTTGTCGTCTTCCGACTTTATCAACGGAACTTCTCCGGCCGCTAATTCTGACAGCGCGTCAAATAAATTGAACTGCGAAACTAGCGAACCTTTGACACATTGGCAGTCCTTCGCGCCGACAGAACA
The DNA here is from genome assembly GCA_016214755.1 of Candidatus Falkowiibacteriota bacterium. GTDB lineage: Bacteria > Patescibacteriota > Patescibacteriia > UBA11705 > JABHMO01 > JACRNX01. Next base: position 34,621 of record JACRNX010000030.1, on the reverse strand, counting down.
ATCCGCGCCGGCCGGCGTTTTGCAACTAATAGACAAATTTGACTCGCTAAAATCATTGGCCGTTATTTGACTGACGCTTTTGGCAACGCACGTGCCGTTTTTCAGACATTTAACCTCGCCGCCGGCGCAAATTATGTCTCCCAATTTTTCTCCTTTCTTACAAATACTGAAATCGCATTTGCCACCATCTTTGAGAAAACAGCGCCGCACTTCGATATTATTATTCAAACTATCTTTTTTCATCGCCGTATTGAAAGTGGCGGAGATCAAACCATTGGGACACGCGTCTTCCGTTGATTTGAATGGCGATGGCGATTGCGAATACACGCCTTTGATGCAACTTCGCTCCAACACCTGCGGCAAAATCGGTAAGGGACCAGTGCTGACTAACCACATATATTCTGATGGCGAATATTCCACTTCTGCTTCGCATTTTGTCTGACAAATACCAGTTGGACAGCAAGTCAATCCTTCGTCGCAAGAGTCCTTTTTGCAACTGCCGACGCTAAAGTTCAAACTATTGCTGTCAATATCCACGTCCGCGGCGTTTGAACTCAAAAACACAGCGCCGGAAATCGCGCCAGCCGGCACGGCCGCGTTTTCAATCAGTTTTTCTCCCCATGTTTTGAAAGCAGTGACATTAACATTTTTTTTGTCAGGCGCAGGAAATTTTATGTAATAATCTTTTGACTCGCCAAAATTTTCACCGGATAAATTAAATTTCGTCCCGACTGGCCCATTGTTTGGACTGATCGAACACAAGCCCGGCCCCGGCGCCTTGTTGTTAATTTCAAAATCAACCGGCTTGCTGGCCAACCCTTTCGAGTTATAAACAATAATTTGATAATCCTTGCTAAAAGCGTCCGCGCCTTCGATTTTGGCAATAGTATTGGCGATTTCTTTCGGCACTTTAATAATGATTTCACTGTCTGACCAGCTTCCACTGGCGCAGGCCAAACCCGCGACCCAATCATACGGCTGGCCGTTAATGTATCGCCTAAATTCAACATGACCGACGTTTGCTCCAAAATATTGCCCGCTAATCGTTACCATCTGGCCAAACGGCGCGGGCATTGGACTGACTTTATCAATCTTCGGCAGATTGGCGGCTGGAATAACATGAAAATAAACCGGATTGCTGTAAATTTTTTTATTAATATCCTTCGAATCCTCTTTGGCCACAGTCACACCATAACTAGCAGGATTAACTATTGGTATTTGGATTCCTTTTATTTCCTTATCCTTCCAATCAAAGCCCGCGCCTTGCCCGAACGGCGCGCTGCCGAAATAAATCATGTCATAATCAGCCATCTCATGCCCGAAATTTATTCCTATTGCTTTGACTGAATCGCCGACCGCGCCTTCGTCGCATGAAACAATATTTGACGGCGTACAACTCTGTAATTGGACCGCGCACAAACCCGGATATTTTATTTTCGCGTCGAACTCAAACTCGCCCTGCCAGCCATCCTCGTCCTGTGTATCATCTTCCTTTCCGCTTGAATTTATTATTTTAATTGGGCCAGTGCCAGCCAGTTCAGGCACTTTTACGATTATTTGATTATATGACCAGGCCGGCTTGCCTGCCACGCAATTAACAATCTTTGCTTCCAAATATCCTCCGGCCGCGCCAGTGAAAAACGCTTGGCTTACTCCTTCTTTATATGACAAAAATCCTTTACCAAAAATCGTTACATAATTTCCCGCGCCGGCTATATCTGGACTGACATTGGTGATAACCGGCAATGTCTCGCAAGTGCCTTTACACGCCACGCCGGACGCGCAATCAGCATTAACTTTGCATTGCTTCGCTTCTGCGTCAACACACTTTTTATTGCAGACGCCAGCGCAATCATCATCTTTCACGCAATCAGATCCATCACACTTGCCGCATTCAGGATGCGTGCCGTCTTTATCACATATAATCGCGCCCTCTTTGTCAAAACAATATGCCGGCAAAACCGTTACCTCAATTTCCTTGCTCGCCAAATGGTTGTCCAAGTCCTCGGCTTCTGCTTTTAATTTTTTAACCGCTTTTTTCGTCACTGGATCTAAAACAATATCCTCGGTATTCCACGAAAAATAGCCGTAAAATTCTTGCTCGTTTTTACCGCTGGCCGGCGTCGCTTTATCCTGAAACACGCTGTCCACCAAAAAATCAATGTAATCCACTCCGCCGTCATCAATCGCCTTCACTGTTACATCAACATCCGCGTCCTGGCTGACTTTCGCGCCATTCCACGGCTCGATGAAAGAAACAGCCGGCGCGGTGACGTCGCAGACATCGTTAGTCGAAAATTCATGCAGGCAGACACTACCAACGGCGCAAGACAAACCAATGCCAGTGTTTGATTTAATGACATTTGGCTTTAAAACTACTTTGTAATCAGTATTTTTTTCAAAACATTTTTGTCCTTTGCAAGCAGGATCTTTGCAATCATCAGCTGGCAGGAATCTCACGGTTGAACCGCTGACGTTAAAACCGCCGCTGACCGCGGACTCGGCGCCAGTGTAATCTTCATACGCCATTTCCAGCGCCATGTAATCAAATTTAATGCAAGCGCCGCCCGCTCTCTTCCACTGAATATACAACAGATTGTCAGCGACATTGTTGAAACATTCCTTAGGCAGTTCTAAAGAATTTTTCACTTTTTGGGTATAAGGTTTATCTGACGTGGCCCATTTTTCTTTTATGATTTTTTTCGCCGGATTATTTTTGTCACCGCAGCTAATCGTGAATCTTCCGCCCGGCGAATTTTTGTTTTCAAATTTATACGTTGCTGAAGACGGCAACTTACCTTTTAATTCACTAATATCAAAAATCATTGACATCGGCGTGTATCCCTCGGATATTTTTTTGGTGCTCTCGGAAGAAGTATCGGTTAAACAGACATCCCAGCCCGTGAACTGGTCGTCGCTAACGAGAATCTTGCTTAAACTGTCCGCGCCCTGGCCGCCTTTTTCAATCACCTCAATCGGCGCTAATGTTTTTACCACTTTGCCCTTAGCGCCCTTTTTAATTATTTGGACATTATCTTTATTTATTGTTTTCGAATCCACTCCTTTGTTAAAAAATACTTTGACCGGATAATTGATGGCCGCCGGCGTGTTGGGCGTGATCGGCCCGGCGGTGAACACCATGATGCCGCCGATGCCCAGTCCACCCTCTCCTCCGCCGCCGGCAATTGACGCTTCCTCGCCGCTGACCGCCGTTTTCAGTTTATTGATGATGAACGAAGTAATGGCGTAAGCGGAAAAAATAATGACCAAACCGATCGCGCCGTTCACCAGCCACCGCCGCGCTTTCTGCACTTTCTCTTGATCGCCGCCAGAAGTCATGTACAAAAAACCAGCGTAAAGAACAATGCATAAAGCGAGCACGCCTAAAAATCCCAGAATAATTTTGATGATGTTGCCGATGATTACGCGGAGGTCTTGTCCGGCTTGCAGTCCAGCCGCCGTGCCAGTCAGCGCCAGCCCCTCTTCCGGCGTTCCCTGCGCATGGACAATGTCCAGCGCGCTGAACGCGAACAAACTGAAAATAATCACCGCGCCAACCACGGCTATCAAGAATCTTGAATCTTTTTTCAATCGCGCAAACATGTTTTAACTTTTTTAGTAACTCGTATTGTCATCCCGAGTTCAGTACATTTGTCATCCATGGTGAGCCTGCCTGCAGACAGGCGTTCTTTTTTTCACGTCATTGCGAGGAGTCCGACGATCCCTCAACAAGTTCGGGATAAACTCTGCAATCCCAGCGTCTATAGTCTCGAGATTGCTTCGTCGTCCCGCCTTAGCGGGACTCCTCGCAATGACGGTAAGGCGCGGCTCTGTATTTTTTTATCTTTAATCTTTAATCTCGAATCTACTTAACAACCTTCGGCATTATACATTCTTCTTTTTTATCTTTTATTACTTTGTTGTAACCTGTCGGGCAAGGCGTTGTGCATTCTTCGCCTGTGTCCCCTATTAATTTATAAGTTCCGTCTTGCGGACAACAAGAGACGCCAGGTATTTTTACCTCCCCTGCCGCATCTTTTACCCCGCATTCGCTATTTAAAATAGTTGTTTCTTCCGCCTTCGCCGCGCCGTCTTTGGTCGGGCTGAAACAATTCTGGCGCGTGTCTTTTACTTCTGAACCAATAACCGGCGTGTACAATGGAGAAGGGCCTTCGATATATTCTTCAAACGGGCCGTGGCTAATCACCGCTTTGTTGTCTAAAACTTTTTCAGACGAGACCTCCTTGTCGCCGACTTTTTCCGTAATAACCTCTTTCCCAAGATTCGGGTCAAACCAGCCGTCAAATTGTTTTCCATCAGAGTTATAGCCAGTTAATTTTATTTCCGTGTCAACAGAATAGGCGTCCACTGATTCGCTGAACATCGCGGATAACGGAAGATTCACGTCCGTAATGCCTGCGGTATTATTGTTCGGTTCCAAACTGGTCACCCATGGCGCAATCAAATCCAATTTGTCGCCAGTTATAAAATCCCAAAAATAACTATCGAGCATCGCGTCTTTATTATTCGGGTCAGCGTCTATTGGGCCGGGCCCATCGGACTTGCCGTTGCCATTGCCATCCAAAGAATTGGCGGCCATATCCATAATACCGGTCCCGGGCATGCTAACGCCGCCGACAATTTTCGCCGCCAAGGCCTTACCAATTAATTGCGAATTCGCCGGCAGACAATAGACCGGATTACCGCAAGAATTTTTCTCAACGCCTTCGCACGGCGTAGTGGGAATGAACTGGATTGTTTGATAGCCATTAATTCCCACTTTCCATTTACCTGGGACATGCATCGTCAAACAACTGCCTATTTTTTTGTTGTTAACAAGTTGCGCCTCATTGTCATCATCAGCGATCGTGCAATCCTGCGTCTGCGTGAGCGGCGGAATCACTGGTTCATTAAAATGAATGTAAACCATTTGATTCAAATAGACCTTGCCGCTGGAATCAACGTCCGCGCAACCAACACCCGGACACTTAATCGGGTAAACGACATTAGCCGGCACCACTGAACTGACTTTAGGCGGCGTCAAATCCAAAATCGTGCTGGTAGTGAACCGCCACTTATGGTCAGGATATTGTGTCGTGAAAATGGACTTCGCCGGATTATCCTGCCGCATTATCTTGCCGGTCAAATAGACGATATATGGCACATCTTCAAACTCATTGCCCAAATGCTGTTCTTTTGAGTCGCCGTATGGGTTAAAAATTATCGTCTTAGAATCCTCGGTTACGATTCCATAACCGGAAACCAATTTGCTCTCATCCGCCAAATCAAAAATTTCTTTATTAAAGCAAGTCGCGTTTTTATCATCAGAATATTTTTCTTTTAACATATCCGCGCATTGATAAACGCGGAACGCGGCCGTTTTAATTGCCCCGCAATTTTTTATCAACGCGCCTTTGTCATCTTTTGGACAATCGCCATTTTTACTGACGTCAATCAGCGAATCAATGGCAAACGGCGCTTTGAAAGTCACCAAAATCATGGTATTGCGCGGCACGCCGGTTTGCTCCGGCAGGGGATACTGGCTTTGAATCACCGTGCCGAACGCGCCTTTCGACAATCCATACGGACTGCCGGCGAGCTGTCCACTGCCGGCGGTCGTCAATCCTGTCCCAGACGGTTCTTTCACCGATAACATGTTAAACACAAAAACCGTAATTGAATAAGCGGCGAAAATAATAATCAGCCCGATGACGCCGTTTTTCAATATTGCCTCTGCTTTCCTTACTTTCTCCGGATCGCCGGCTGATGTCATGTAGGTGTAGCCGCCATAAAGGACGATGATAAACGCGATGGCGCCGATAATACCGAGAAACCATTTGATGAATCGAGCGACGATAATCCGCGGATCTTCTTTCTCCAAGCCCGCCTGTTTCGCCACCGCGGCTAAATTTTCTTCCGGCGAACCAAATTTGTCATCCTGAACTCGATTCAGGATCTTGTTGACAAGCATGATTTATATCAATGATTATTGCGTGAGCAATTCTTTCACCGCCTGACTGACCGCCTTGCCGTCCGCTTTTCCTTTAAGTTCATTCATGGCCAAAGCCATGGCTTTTCCAAAATTTTTCTTGTCTGCCTCCGCCAGCCCGGCCATCGCTTTTTCGACAGCGGACTTAATTTCTTCGGCCGACATTGCCGGCGGCAAAAACGCCTTCAATAATTCTTTCTCCCGCGTTTCTTGTTCAACCAAGTCCTGCCTGCCGCCCGCTTGATACGCTTCGATTGAATCGTCGCGCTTCTTGATTTCTCCGCGGATGACGCTGATGGTTTCTTCGTCAGTCAATTCTTTTTTCATCAATTCAATCGCCCGATTCGTCATCGCTGATTTTAACATTCTCATGGTCACTAAAACCGACTCATTCTTTTCTTTCATCGCTTGAGTCAGTTGCTTCTCAATTTCTTGTGATAAACTCATACTTATTATACCACAATTTTATTCAACCTAAAACCTAACTCTACCCTATACCCTCTACCCTAAACCCTATACCCTAATACCTCCTCTTCTGCGTCAATTCTTCTTCCGGCAGACGGCCTGTCTTGCGCAGATAATTGCGCTTTTCGCTGTAGGTCTTTCGTGAAAGCGCGTTCGCCCGCTGGCGATTGCGGCTTAACGGCCGCTTATAATGCGCTTTTCGCTTGCATTCCAAAACTAATTTACTCTGAATCATGCGCCGATTAAATCGCCGCAATAATGATTCGAATGTTTCAACTTTTTTCCTTTTAACTTCAATTGCCATTTCAAAACTCCTTTCCTTTATTTAGAATCTAGAAAATAGAAAGTAGAAAATAGAATAATCGAATAATAGAAATTGACTCTATTTCAGAAGTTATTTTAAGCTAAAAAAATTGAAAAGTCAACCATTCGAGAGGTTTATGCGAAACGATTTGAAACAGTTCACGTTCAAACTCGCCTCAAGGTGACAAGTTGATGTCATGCTGAGGCTCTCGAAGCATGACAGGCAAAAAGTCTTCCATCGCTGATTACAATTTCAACAAATTGTCTCTCAATCGCTTTTGAATTTCCTTGACGACCTTGGTGCGATTGACCACCTCCTGAATCCCGCTCTCCATATCGCGCAAAATCACCGTGCCTTCCATTGCTTCCTTTTGGCCAAGAATCAAAACATATTTCGCGCCCAACTTGGCGGCGATTTCCAATTGCGCTTTCAAATTCGCTTTTGATAAATTCGCTTTAATGGAAAAATTGTGACGCCGCAGTTCCTCGAAAAAAGCGAATGCCTTCTGCCGCGCCTGTTCGCTGATTTGCGCCAAAAACACGTCCGGCGCCGCTGGGTTCGGCACTTCCGCCTTCGCTGTTTTAAGCTGTTGAATCACCCGCTCCAGCCCCAAGGCGAAACCAGCGCCGGGCATGGCCGGGCCGCTTAGCATTTCCAAAAGATTATCGAAGCGGCCGCCGCTGGCCAGAGAAATTTTTTCGCCCCGTTCGCCATTAGCGTTAATTTCAAAAATCGTTTTCGAGTAAAAACCAAAAGTGGAAAGTAAAGTGGAATCAAGCTGATAAGGAATTTTTAATTCATCTAGATATTCGAGGACGCGAAACAAATGGTTGCGGCATTCATCGCACAGCCAATCAACGGTTTGCGGCGCGTCTTCCTTGAGCCGCGCGCAACGGTTGTTTTGGCAAGCCAGAAAATGCTGGGGGTCGCGACCAATCCGGCGCCGGCAGTCCTGGCACAGCATCGCCCGCTTGGATTTCAGATAGCCGGAAAGCGCTTTGCTGTATTCAAGCCGGCAGATGCCGCAACCAACGCTGTTCAGCCGCACTTCTGTTTCTAATCCCAAATTTTTCATGATATTGCTGGCGATAATGATCAGCTCCGCGTCTATGGCCGGCGCTTTTTCGCCGATAATCTCAAACCCCGCCTGGGTGAATTGCCGCCACTTGTTCGCTTCCCCGCGCGCTTGCCGAAACATCGGACCCCAAAAATAAACCTTAAGCGGCATGGGCTGGTTGGCCATGTTATGCGAAATAAAAGCGCGGGCGATGGAAGCGGCGTTCTCCGGCCGCAAGATTAATTTCTGTCCGCGGTCAATAAAATCAAAAACCTCTCCTTCCAAAGCGCCGCTCTGTTTAAACAACGTGTGATTGAAAAGCTCGTACTTTTCAAGAATCGGCGTGGCGATCCGTAAAAAACTGTAACCGTCAATCACTTTGCGAATTTCCCGTTCCACGAACTCCCAATATTTGTGGTCAGCGGGCAAAACATCCCGCATGCCGTCTACGATCGCCGGCGTTTTTATTTTTCTTATTTCTTCATGCGGAATTTCTTCTTTTTTTCGTCTTGGCATAAAAATAAAATTAAAAAGTAAAAATGAAAAACGAAAATTGACAATCTAAAACTTTCTTTTGCCTTTAACGGTTAAGATACTGGCGCCTAAAATATTGGCAATTTCAATAAGTTCGTCAAGAAGCAAATTAATTTTCTCCGCATCTCCGCGTTTGGTATCTCTAAGAATCGCCAACCAAAACTTTGATTCATTTGCAGACTTAAGAGAATGATGTAGAAAATTAACAAAATCCTTTTTGGAACTTGATGCTTGAGCTTCAATATAATTCGCGCCAATACTGCCGCCGCTTCTAAATAATTGATCGACAACCCGATAAGTTATGGTATCTTTTGGCGAACTATCTAAAAATTTAATAAGGCGAAGAATCCATGTATAAATTCGACGCTTTAGTTCGGTTTTAAATTTTTCCTTTTCGTTTTCCATTTTCAGTTTTAACTTTTAACTTATTCATATTTGACCGACGGAAACAACCCAACCCGCGCGACTGGCCAGCCGCGAAACCAAACCTTGCCGACAATAAGTTCGCGAAAAACCGGGCCGAATGTCCGCGAATCCAAACTGGACTCGCGATTATCGCCGAGCACGTAATAATCGTCCGCGCCGAGAACCCAGGTTTTATTTCCGAAAGTATTAACCTCCGACGACAAATAATTTTCCTCGTCTAAAATAAACTTAGGCGCGCCCGGCTCCGCTGGATGAATATAAACCTTGCTGTCAGCGATTTCCACGGTTTCTCCCGGCAAACCGATGATTCTTTTAATAAAATACAGCGACGGGTCTTTTGGATATTTAAAGACAACAATATCGCCGCGTTTCGGCTCGCCGAACCGGTAACCTATTTCATCAATAATCAAATATTCATGGTCAAAAAAAGATGGCTCCATTGACGCGCCTTTAACGTAAAACGGTTGAATCAAAAAATAGCGCACGGGAATGATGATGGCTAGGGAAACACAGACCACTTTCAACAAATCCCAAACAAAATGAATGGCTTTTTGGGCGGGCGTTAATTTTGGCTCTGAATAACGGGTGACAAAGGGCATAAGGTTAAAAAGTAAAAATTGAAAATGAAAAAGGAAAAACCGCTTCACTTTTTACTTTTTCATTTTTCATTTTTACTTTTAAACATCATATCACACTTTTAGAACAACTTCAACTCCATCAAAATTATCCTTTCATGCTTGCTAATTAACTGATTTTAACATATAATTAGCGGGAGGACTTTTTGTTATTTCTTTTATGCAGGACGGATTTGAAGCCAGAAAGCAAGTGCTCGACGGACGGATTAATCTTTTGTCGCCGAGCGACAACCAACAACCGCACGGACGGAAAATTTTCCGCGTCAGCCGCTTCATTTTGTATTTGCTGATAATCATGACAATCGCTTTTTTCATTTTTTCCTACCAAGTGATTTTCACCGGCAATAGCATCAGCGAAGTCTTTAACGGCAAAATTAATATTCTCAAACAATTAAGCAGTTTAGCATTGGATGGCAACAATCTTAAAGGCGAAACAGACGACAGAATCAACATCCTCCTTCTCGGCATGGGCGGCGCCGGGCACGAAGGGCCGTATTTAACAGACACGGTTATCGTCGCCAGCGTCAAGCCATCCACCCAAAAGATGGCGCTCATTTCTATCCCGCGCGACTTACTTGTGAACATACCGGCATTCGGCTGGTGGAAAATCAATAACGCGAACGCTTTTGGCGAGCAAAAAGAATTCGGCAGCGGACCCATGCTCGCCAGCCAGACGCTGGAAAAAACATTGGATATTCCCATCCAATATTACGTGCGGGTGGATTTTTCCAGCTTTGAAAAAATCATTGACGACCTCGGCGGATTAAAAATCAACGTTGAGCGCGCTTTCACTGATTTTCAATATCCAACCGCGGATTTCAAATACCAAGTCGTTTCGTTCGAAGCCGGCCTGCAAACGATGGACGGAGACACGGCGCTGAAATTCGCGCGCTCGCGGCACGGCAACAATGGCGAAGGGTCGGATTTCGCCAGAAGCAAGCGCCAGCAAAAAATTTTAGAAGCATTCAAAGAACGAGTTCTTTCTTACAGCTTTTTCTTATCTCCCAGAAAAATCAGCAAATTGTCGAATACGCTTTCCGATAATTTTAAAACCAATATGGAACCATGGGAGGCGATTGTTCTCGCCAAGCTGATCGAGAAAGTTGACGCAAAAAATATCATTACTAAAGTTTTAGACGACAGCGAAAGCGGACTTCTTTACGCCAATATCGTTAATGAAGCGTACGTTCTTCAGCCAAAAGGAGACGACTTCAACCAAATTCAATATCTGGTAAAAAACGTTTTTCAAAGCGAACAGATTATCGCGGAAAACAAGCCGATTACCGTTGAAATCAGGAACGGCACGGAAATCAGCGGTTTGGCCTCGCGCCACTCGCAGGAACTGAAACTGCTGGGATTCCGCGTTTTGAAAATCGGCAACGCGCCGGAGCAAAATAAAACCGCGACGCAAATTTTTAAAATTTCAACGCGCGAGCAAAAAGACCAAGTTCAACTTTTAGAAAAAAAATACCAGTCCACGATGCTCTCGGGAAACGAAATTCCTGATTGGATAATGAGTGAAGCGACGCCGGATTTGGATTTTTTCATTGTTCTTGGAGCAAACGCGGAAGAAGAATAAGAGCAAGTCATATATGACATATACCAAGCTCCCCCTTGTCGCCATCATCGGCCGCACCAATGTCGGCAAATCAACGCTGTTCAACCGCTTAGTCGGCGACAAAAAAGCGCTCACCTCGAGAATCGCCGGCACCACCCGCGACCGGCGTTTTGGAATTTGCGGCTGGGACAAACAGCAATTCACGATTGTTGACACCGCCGGACTCGATGTTTCAGGAGAAGAAGAAATTGATCGGCTTTCCGCCGGCCAAGCGGAAAAATCAATCAAAGAAGCGGATTTGATTTTGTTCGTCGTGGACGGAAAAGACGGGCTCCTGCCCCAGGACAATCAGTTCGCGAGAATTATTCAAAAATCAAAAAAACCAACGCTCGTCGTGGTCAACAAAATTGATTCAGCCAAACATTTGAGCCGAGCGGCGGATTTTTATCAATTAGGATTTAAAGACGTGTTCGCCATTTCCGCGAAAACCGGCGGCGGCACCGGCGATTTATTGGATGGCGTGTTGGACGAACTAAGGCGGCAATTCAAAAACAATGATGCGCGGATTTCGCCCGACGATGCGCCTGGATACAACTCAATTAAAATCGCGATCATCGGCAAGCCGAATGTCGGCAAGTCGTCGCTGTTCAACAAACTCGTCGGCGAAGAGCGCGCCATCGTCTCCCCTGTTCCCCACACCACCCGCGACAGCCAAGACATGACGATCGAACGCGTCCAAAACGAGAAAACATATCATCTCACTTTTGTTGACACGGCTGGCATCATCAAACACCGAAAAATAAAAGATGAATTAAAAGAAAGAAGCATTGAGCGAAGTTTGACGGCCATTAAAAAAAGCGACATCTGCCTTCTTTTAATTGACGCCAGCGAACCGATTACCGAACAAGATAAAAATTTAGCCAATGAAATTTTGGAACAAAACAAATCGTTGATTTTCATCGTGAATAAATGGGACCTCTTCCCGAATAAAACCACGAAAAGCGACAAAGAATACGCGCTCTATCTCCACCGCTTTTTCCCGTTTCTGACCTGGGCGCCGATTATCTTCCTCTCGGCGAAAACCGGCGCCAAAGTGGAGCCCCATAGGCAAGATGACTCTTCGACTCGGGATGGGCGACACCCTGAGCGAGCCCCGACGTCCGTCGGGGCGAGTCGAAGGGTCGAGCGGCTGGTAAGAATGACGATTGAAATTTTCGAATCTGAACGCCAAAAAATCAGCCAAGAACAATTAAATGAATTTAAACGTTATCTGTTGCGAAGAAAAACGCCGCCTCGCGGCTCGGGCTTCATGTCCCCCTATATCCGCGGAATCAAACAGCGCGGAGTATCGCCGCTTACTTTTGAAATCATCGCCGATAACGCGGACAATCTCGTTTTTCCCTACCGGCGTTTCATCGTCAGCGCGATCAGGGAATATTTTAAATTTCCCGGCTGCGGCATCAAATTAATGCTAACAGAAAATAGAATCTAGAATTTAGAATTTTTAAATGCACCCTCTAACATACTTCTACATTCTACTTTCTAGATTCTAAATTCTATCCATGATTTTAACATTATGAAAATAATAATTGGGCTGGGCAATCCCGGAGAAAAATACAAAAACACGCGGCACAACGTTGGCTTCATGGTTCTCGACTGCCTGCAAAAAAAATTGGCAAACAGCTTTTCCGATTGGCGCGAAAGCAAAAAATTCCAAGCGGAAATTTCCGAAGGCAATTTGAATGACGAAAAAATTATTCTCGCCAAACCCCTGACTTTTATGAACAATTCCGGCCAGGCGGCGCAATTGCTGCTGTCATTTTATAAAATCGAATCGGCGGACTTAATCGTTGTCCACGACGATGTTGACATTGCGTTTGGCGAATTCAAAATCCAGACCGACCGCGCCAGCGCCGGCCACCGCGGCGTGCAGTCCATTATTGACGCCATCAGCACGCAAAACTTCATCCGGATGCGCGTGGGCGTCGGGAAAAGCGAAAAAAACAAACAAGGCGACACTGCTGATTTTGTTCTAAAAAATTTTTCATTATTCGAAAAAATCAAGTTGAACTTTGTTAAAGAAAAAATTATGGGGAAACTTCTACAAGTGATCAGCAAGCCAAGTAAACCAATTCGTAACATTTGTAGCGATTTGTAATTTGTAGCCAATTTCTCAATTTGTAACAGGATCTATCAAATTCAATAAAAAAACGCCTCGTCACGATTGTCGTGCCGGGGCGCTGCTCATTCTCCTCTGCTTCTGAGGATGATATGAAAGATTAATAGAAGAATGTTGGTGGGACTTGAACAAGATGACAGCGCAGACAGAGCGATATTCTGCTTCGCTATCAAGCACTGATTTGGCTTTCAGCAGAAGAGAACTCGCCTTTCAAGCGTATCGCAATCGGCGATAAACAGCAAGGTCAGCAAAACAAGCGTTGACGAGCGTTGACAAGCGATGACTCGTCCCGCTTGTCTTGCTTGTTTTACTTGTCTTGCTTGTCTTGTCTTGCTGAATTCTTTATAGAGCTAATTTTCCCTGAGCGCGGCTGGTTCGGCGTTTTACGTCTTGGTGCCATTTCCAAACCTGATTGAATTTCTGAATGTAACGCAGACCTTCGCGCGGCAAGGCGATTTTTTTTCCGCTCTCAAGCCAGCGGTAAGCGCGCGGCGCGCCGCCATTGTACGCCAGCGCCAGATATTCGCCAACCCCGCGGCTATCGCGCAAAAATTCTTCCCGCCTGCTCGGATTTTTCCGCCATCCCTTTTGAGAAAAAAGAAATTTCAGGTCTTCTTTGGCGAGCAATATCTGCGTCACAAGAGCGATTGAATGTGTCGCGGTGCCGCGATAGAAATCAGCGGAAACCAATTTCGGATACCGGCGATGCAACGCGTTCCATGTTCGTGGGATTATTTGAGCGATTCCTCGCGCTTTTGCCGAGGAGACGGAATAGCGATAGGCCAATTCCTGATTCGCGCCAATCGTCGAGAGCACGCGGCGCGTTTCCCTTTCAACATTTTTATCTTCCACCACTTCGTTCGTAAGATGCTCGACGAGAACAAGCGCGAAAAGCGTTTCCCAATTAATGTCCGCGACGTCAACGCCAGCTTCAGTAATTTTCTGGCGCGCGACTTCAAGTTCGTGAAACAGATACAAATAGCCGACTTCGATCAATTCAGGAAACGCGTTAACCAGCGCGTCTGAATACGGAGTGTAAACCGCCCGCACCCGCTCCAATCCTCGATGCGTGCGCAACGAGAGAGGATATTGAATCCCAAGCACCACTTGGCCCGGCGGCGAGCGGACTTCGTATTCAGTGTCAACGCCGTCGCTAGCGCCGCTATGAATGGCGTATCCTATCCTAGACCATTTGCCATTTTTCAACCTGATCATTTCGATAATCGCCAGTCGGCCGGTCTTTACGTCCATTGAAGCGAGAATGATTGTCCGGTAGCAAATCGGTTTGGCCGTAACAACCATCCCGCAATGCCGCTTTGTACCTTTGCCGCGGCAAATCATCTTTTTCTTTTCGCAAATTTTCATTTCAGCGCGCTCGCTTTTCAAAAGCTCGCGCGCGGAGCAGATCCTTTCCTGAACATCAATTTTATCAGCCGGCAGCGCTGGATTTCTCGGACAGACGTTCGGCTTATCTGATTCCGACGGAACCACCGCGGTTGTTTTTGGTTTGGCGCTTTGAATTTGTCGGACAGAGTGCTTCTTCGACGGCTTTGCCTCAATCTCAAAACAGGAAACAATAATTGGAAAGAACAAAAACACGATGAAACCTCTCATTTTTACCTCCTTCTTACGACTGCCAATTATAGCGTGAAATAATAATCCTGTCAACCTTGATTCGTAATCCGTAATTCGTAATCCGTAAATCGTAATTGGAATTTAATTTCATTTAAAACGCAAACAGTCATACCTTGTGAAGATATGACTGCTTTATCTACTACTCCTTCACCCCGCGAATTATCGCGGCGCCTGCTGCGCAAATCCCGAGTCCCAAGATCATGCCACAGAACATTCCGACGAACATCACCACTGCTTCCATCTCATTTCCTTTGTTTTGTATGTTGATTGATGACCTACGAACCATTAAATTATAGCATACTTTGACTGAAAAGTCAAGGATTTTAATCTCCCTTTCTTCAAATTAAGCTAAAATACTATAATACAAGATTTACAAATATGAGAGGTTAGAGGTGAGAGATGAGAAGTTGGATTTGATTTTTAACTATCCCTAACTTCCAATCTCCAACTTCCCACTTCTAAATTCGTAGATTCGTAGCGAAATTTGTAATTCGTAGTCTAAAAAATTACGGATTACGAGTTACGGATTACAGATTACCCGCCTTCTCTTTTTATACAATTTTTGACTAATTCAAAAGTTTGCTGTTTACTACAAGGGACGCGGGGTTGGTAATCCGTAACTCGTAATCTGTAAATAGAAAATAGAAAGTAGAATCTAGAAAATAGAAGATTTGAAATTTTTCCGCCGAAGGCGGATCCGCCTCTGGCGGAAAATTTACTTTGGACTTTGTGCTTGGAGCTTTGAACTTATAAACGATATGTCTGATTTAAAATACTGGCTCGCCTTTTCAGCCGTGAATAAATTCGGCTTTCAAAAAATCAGCGCCCTGCGCGCCTATTTTCCTTCTTTAAAAGAAGCGTGGACAGCGCCGCTGGCTGAACTTATCCGCGCGGGAATCAATCAGGAATTCGCGGAAGAATTTATTTTGACGCGAAAAGAAATTAATCCTGACCAAGAACTGGAAAAATTAAACGCTGAAAAAATCAACACCATCACCATCGCCGAGGAACGTTATCCCGAATTATTGAAAGAAATTTACAGCCCGCCGTTTATCCTTTATTACAAAGGCGAGCTAAATAATTTAACTAATCAGGCGATCGCGGTTGTCGGCACGCGCAAAATCACGGCTTACGGCAAATTAGTTACCGAAAAAATCGTGGCTGAATTGGTCGCGGAAAAGATGTTCATCGTCAGCGGACTAGCGCTCGGCGTTGACGCCGCGGCCCACATTGCCTGCCTCGCGCATAATGGACTAACCGCCGCCGTGCTCGGTTCTGGACTGGACAAACAAAACATTTATCCATCTGTCAATCGGCCGCTGGCAGAAGAAATCATCGCCAAAGGCGGATTGCTTGTTTCTGAATATTCTCCAGGTACTCTGCCTCTACGCCATCATTTTCCAACGCGCAATCGCGTAATCGCCGGCTTGTCTCTGGGCGTGCTCGTCGTAGAAGCGGGCGAATCATCCGGCGCGCTCATCACCGCCCGCTTCGCGCTTGAACAAAACCGCGAGGTGTTCGCCGTGCCCGGCAACATAACGAATCAAATGTCCATTGGCGCGAATGAGTTAATAAAAAAGGGCGCCAAACTTGTCGCCAGCGCGGAAGATATTTTTGAAGAATTGAATATCAAGCGATTCGACGGCGTCCAAAAAACAGACGAGACCATTCCCGCTTCGCCGGAAGAGGCGGCCATTCTAAAATTTTTGCGCGTTGAACCATTGCATGTCAATGAGCTGGTCCGGCGCAGCGATTTATCCATTATTGAAATCAACGCCGCTTTAATGCTCCTCGAAATCAAAGGCCGAGTGAAAAACATCGGCAATATGACGTACGTTTTAATTTAAAGATTCAAGATTTAAGATTCAAGTATTAGAAAGTTCAACATTGTTTACACTTTTGTCATTCCGACTGAAGCGGAGCGGAATGGAGGAATCTTTTGACAAAATTTGACAATTATTAATCGCTCTGTCATATTATCGTTAATCGAACTAAATAAAAAAGAAATTCTGAATTTCCCATTTTTTCTTTTTAATTGTAATTTTTCATTTTTACTTTTTACTTTTTAATTTTTATTATGCGCCTTGTTATCGTTGAATCGCCAACCAAAGCGAAAACAATTTCAAAATTTCTGCCCGCTGAATACCAGGTGGAATCGTCGTTCGGCCACGTCCGCGATTTGCCGGAAGGAGAAATGGGCGTTGACATTGAAAATAATTTCGAACCGAAATACGTGGTCGGCGCAAAGGCGAAAAAGCACGTTGACCGCCTGAAAAAACTGGCCGGAAGATGCGACGACATCTTGTTCGCCACTGACGCGGACAGGGAAGGAGAAGCGATCAGCTGGCATTTGAAAGAAATTTTAAAACCAAAAAAACACGAGCGCATAATTTTCCACGAAATAACCAAACGCGCGATTGAAGAAGCGATTGAAACGCCTCGCGACATTGACATGAATTTAGTGAACGCCCAGCAGGCGCGCCGCGTGCTCGACCGGCTCGTCGGCTACGAGCTCTCGCCATTTTTGTGGAAAAAAGTCGCCAAAGGATTATCCGCCGGCCGCGTCCAATCAGTCGCCGTGCGGCTGATCGTTGAACGTGAACGCGAAATTGAAAATTTTAAAAAAGAAGAATACTGGACGATTGAAGCTTGCTTCGACGATGGTAAAACAAACTTCCAGGCGACTCTGCATTCTTTGGACGGCAAAGCGTTGAAAAAATTTGACCTGACGAACGCTGAACAAGTTGCCGCGTTGATTGAAAAACTAAAAACGCAGACATACCGCGTGGCCAAAATCGAAACCAAGGATATCGCGAAAAAACCGCCCGAGCCGTTTCGAACCTCAACGCTTCAGCAAACAGCGAATAACCGCTTGGGATTTTCATCAAAACAAACAATGAAACTAGCGCAGGAACTTTATGAAGGTGTTGAACTGGGCGGGAAAGGCCAAGTTGGTTTAATCACCTACATGCGAACTGACTCACTGAATTTATCCGAACAATTTTTATCCTCCTGCCATAATTATATTAAGGAAAAATTCGGGGCTGACTACGCGAGCGTCACGCCGCGCCGATTTAAGACGAAAAGCAAAGGCGCCCAAGAAGCGCATGAAGCCATCCGACCGACGCACGCGAATTTTTCACCGGATGAAATCAGGCAGTTTTTAAACGACCGGCAATTCAAACTTTATAAACTCATTTGGTCGCGGGCAGTGGCCAGTCAAATGAAAGAAGCGATTATTTCCAGCACCAGCGTTGACATAAATTCAGAAGACGGGCAATATACTTTTCGCGCCAATGGCCAAACGATAAAATTCGACGGCTTTTTGAAAGTTTATCCGACAAACACAAAAGAAAATCTCCTGCCGGCCTTGAAAGAAAACCAAACATTAGACGCAAAAGATATAAAAGGCGAACAACATTTCACTGAACCGCCGGCCCGCTACACCGAAGCAACCCTCATTAAAGTTCTCGAAGAATACGGCATCGGCCGGCCGTCAACTTACGCGCCGACCATCGCCACCATTCAGGAAAGAAATTACGTCGTCAAAAAAGAACGCCAACTCGAACCGACGGACATGGGAAAAATCGTCAATGACATTTTAGTCGAGCATTTTTCGCATATTGTTGATTATAAATTTACGGCGGAGATGGAAGAAGACCTCGATAAAATCGCGGAAGGCAAAAAGAAATGGCAGCCGATAATCAAGGCCTTTTATACGCCTTTCAAATCTAATCTGGACAAAAAATCCAAGGAACTGACGAAGAAAGAATTGACCGAGGAAAAAACCGACCAAACATGCGAAAAGTGCGGCTCTCCAATGGTGATAAAAACCGGCCGCTTCGGCCGATTCCTCGCCTGCTCCAATTATCCCAAATGCCGCAACGCCAAACCGCTGGAAAACGGAAAAGCGGTTGAACCAGAATTATTGGAAGAAAAATGCCCGGAATGCGGTTCGGCGCTCACGAAAAAACGCGGCCGCTATGGCGCGTTTATCGGCTGTTCGAATTATCCGAACTGCAAATACATTAAAAATTCCGGCGAGCAAACCAACATCGTCTGCCCCAAATGCGAAATAGGAAAAATCGTTTCGCGCCGCGGCCGCCGCCAAGGCGGGACAAGCCGCGGAGGAAAGGTCTTTTACGCTTGCGACAATTATCCAAAATGCAAATTCATCCTTTGGGGCCGACCGACGGGCGAACGCTGTCCAACGTGCGATTCGCTCATGATTCAAAAAGGCGAAGCAACTGTTTGCGGTAACGCTGATTGCGCAACAAATAAAACAAGGAACGCATAATATGCGTTTCCTACAAAAGAAACAATCAACGCTTGCGAATAAAATAAACATTCTCTATAATACTTCCGTGGGGCCGCTGTGACAACCCTATCATCAACAAATAATTGGGGTTTCATCCAGCGCCCCGCACTAAAAATCTCTCCGACGTACGTCAAAGAGATTTTTAGTTTCGTTAAGCTGATTTTAAAACCCTGTCTAACAAAATTCTACATTCTATTTTCTACTTTCTAGATTCTAGATTCTATTTTAAAAAGCGAGAACTCCCAGACCAAAAGACCCGGGAGTTCTCAAATTGGGAATTCTTCCCCTATCATCAACAACTCCATTATAACAAACTTTTTTGTTCTTGTCAATCAACTTCGCCCGTTAATCTTGTTCACAGTTGATTTTTTTTCTAATTCTTGCTTAAATGTAAGTGAGATGGTTGCGAAACCCCTTTTAAGCGAAATTTGAAATTTTTTGCCTGAGACGAGGAAGACAAGCAAAATGATTTGAGACGTAATAGGATTACGGCGAAAATCATTTTGGCGCAGTCTGACGAAGTATCAGGTAAAAAAGACAAATTGCAGCAAAAGCAGTTTCGCAACCATCTCACTATATGGATATTGGCAAAATTATAGAAATAATTAAAGAAAAGCAACCGACGATTTCCGCTGAAATTATTGAAAAAGCTTACCAGCTGCTCAATGATGAACTTGAACGTTTCGATTCAAGCGAAAGAAAAATACTGCATGAACAAGCGGTTGAAGCCGCGATAATCGCCGCCGAAGAAAAGGCGCAAGTGGAATGCGTTTGCGCGTGTTTATTTTTTGATTTGGCAAAGCGAGATGAGAATTTGCACGCGAAAATTGAAAATAAATTAGGGGCGGAAATCGGCGTTCTCGTGAAATGCTATAACTACGCTGAACAAAAATTGCGCGAGGATAGAGGACGATTCGACCACTCATACCGCACGGCGTTGAAAGTCGCGAGTATCAGAATTGGTTTGACGGCTGTCTGCACCGCGCTTATGCACGAACTCCCCTATCATTGTCACGTCACTATCGAAGAGATCGCGGAAATATCAAATAAAGAAATAGCCGAACTGGTGCAACATTTTCAAAAACTTCTTTGGATAAAAGCCCCGAACAACCAGCAATACATATCCCATTTGCGCGAAATGGTTGTCGCCATGGCGGCGGATCTCCGAGTTATTATCATTAAAATGTGTTCCAACATTGACCGCTTGAAAAATCGCACTCTGCCCTCGGAAGACGCGTTAAAAATCTGCGCCATTGAATCAAAAGAAATTCTCGCGCCCCTCGCCGATCTTCTCGGAATCTGGAAACTGCGCTGGCAATTGGAGGACTATTCATTCAAAATCCTCGAATCAGAAGAATACGAAAAAATTTCGCGCCGATTCAATATTGACGAAAAGAAAAATCGCGATAAATATATTCAAAAAACAAAAAATATCTTAGAAAAAGCGGCTGCCGACGCGGGTATTGCCTGCCAAATCGACGGCCGCTTTAAGCACTTTTACAGCATCTATACTAAAATGAAAGCGAAGAAAAAAAGTTTCGACGATATCTGCGATGTTTTCGCCTTGCGCGTAATCGTGAATTCAGTGGATGATTGCTATCGGATAGTTGGCATCATCCACCGGCTCTGGCGGCCGAGGCACCGCCGGTTTAAAGATTACATCGCCGCTCCCAAAAATAATCATTATCAAAGTTTGCATACCACTGTTTTTGGGCTGAACGGCCGGGCGACAGAATTCCAAATCAGAACCAGAGCAATGAATGAAGAAGCGAATTACGGCATTGCCGCCCATTGGTACTATAAAAATCTAAAGAAGAAAATTCCGCCTTGGATTCAAGAATTGTTGCTAAAACAGCAACAGTATAAAAATGACGAGGAATTTTGGGCGAAGTTTTCTTCCGAGATACTCAACAGCCGCATTTACGTCTATACCCCGAAAGGCGACGTTATCTCTTTGCCCTCGGGCGCCACGCCGGTTGATTTTGCTTATCACATCCATTCGGAAATCGGCAATAAATGCGCCGGCGCGGTTGTCAATGACATCCAGGTGTCTCTCGACCATCAATTAGCGACCAATGACGTCGTCCAGATAACCGTCGACCGCGCGAAAGACGGCCCCAGTTACGAATGGCTTAAATTCGTCAAAACCAACGCCGCCAAAAAACACATCGAGGACTATTTCAACAAGCAGGAAGTGGAAAGAAGATTTCGACTTTGATATAATAAGAAAGATGAAAGATGATAAATAATAAATAAAAGATACAGACTAAAGATTCAAAGATATTTAAGTTAGAAGTCAAAAGGTAAAAGTCAAAATTGCAAATCAAAATCCAAAAGTATTTTGAAGTCAAAACAAAAACTTTTTACTTTTTACTTGAACTTTTGATTTTTGCATTTTGAATTTTGAATTTAACTTTATTATCTATTATTTTTAATTTTTTATTTTGAAACATGACCTTCCGCCAATTGCAGGAAATCATTAAGCAAAATTATTCGGATGCCGATATTAAATTAATCGAGCAAGCTTATAATTTCGCGGAAAAAGCGCACCAAGGACAAAAACGGACAACAGGCGATGATTATATTGTTCACTCTTTGTACACCGCGAAAACATTGGCGGAATTAAAATTACCAGTGCCGATTGTCATCGCCGGACTTCTGCACGATGTACCCGAGGATACCAAACGTTCCCTCGATGAAATCCGCCAAGAATTCGGCACTGATATCGCCAAAATGGTTGAAGGGATAACAAAACTATCGCGGGTAAAATATCGCGGCATTGACCGCTACCTTGAAAATTTAAGAAAAATGTTTGTCGCCATGGCCGAGGATATCCGCGTTATTTTGATTAAATTCGCCGACCGCCTGCACAATTTGCAATCGCTCTACGTTCTGCCGGCAGACAAACAAAAGCGCATCGCCCTCGAGACATTGGAAATTTACGCGCCCATCGCCAATCGCTTGGGCATCGGAGAACTGCAGTCGCGGCTTGAAGACGCGGCTTTTAAATACGCCTATCCGGACGAATACATAAATATCGAACAAATTATCAAGAGCAATTTTCCGCTGAAAAAAAAGATATTGAACAGCATGATTCGAAAAATTAAAACGCGGCTCGATAAAGAAAATATCAAATCCACCGACATCTACGGCCGCACCAAGCATTATTACAGCTTTTACCGCAAGTATCTGAAATACAATCGCGACGCGAAACAAATCTACGACCTTGTCGCTTTGCGCGTCATCGTGCAAGACGTCGCTGATTGCTACGCCGTCCTTGGCATTGTGCACAGTTTATGGAAGCCGATCCGCGGCCGCATTAAAGATTACATCGCCCAGCCAAAACCAAACGGCTACCAATCATTGCACACCGCTGTTTTCGGCGATGACCAAGAAATCGTGGAAATCCAAATTCGCACGCGGAAAATGCACGAGCAGGCGGAACTCGGCATCGCCAGCCACTGGCAATACAAAGAAGCCGGCAAGATTGATAAAAAAGAAATCGCCTGGGTCAATGAATTGGCTGATTGGCTGAAGGGGCTTAAAGACAACACCCAACTGCTCGAAGGCGCGAAGATTGACGTTTTCCAAAATCGCATTTTCGTTTTTACTCCGCAAGGCGACGTCATTGACCTGCCGGACGGCGCCACGCCGATTGATTTCGCTTATCACATCCACACGGAAATCGGCAATAAATGCGCGCGAGCGATGGTCAACAACGAAATCGTGGCGCTCGATCGCAAACTGAAAAACGGCGACGTGGTTCAAATTATCACTGACAAAAACCGCAAGGGACCGAATACCGAGTGGATTGATTCAGTTAAAACCAGAACCGCCAGACACCAAATTGAAACATATAAAAATAAAGGTTGGAAAAAATTCCTGCCCAAATTCAAATAATACATAATACAAGATGTACTGATTTTTACAGATATACAGATGAGGACGAGATAAATTTTCAATTCTCAATTTTCAATGAATTTTTAATTTTTAATTTTCAAATTACCAATTACAAGTTACGGATTACTAATCCCTATCCTCTCTAAAATAAAATTATGCCAAAAACAAAAATCCTCTTTTCCGCGATAATATTCTTCGCGATTAGTTTTACTTTGCTTGCCAGTAGCGCCCAAGCAGTAACGAACCATTATAACTATACTATTAAAGATCTCCTCGACAAACCGTTTGATGTCTGTTGCGTTTCTTCGCCGGCGCAATGCTTAGCCAATATCGGACCAGTTACGCCGGAGAATATCAGCAATTATTATCCAGAATTCATTGGTTTTTCAGAATTAGAACAACTAATGGCGAAACAAAATTACGCGCAAGATAGTTACAAAGAACTGTCAGCGCAATGTTTAAAGCAAAGCGGCTGCACGCTTGGAAAATGCCCGGCCGGCGTCGCGCTTGGAATTCCGACCAATCAGTGCGGTTTGCAAAATCTCTGCAAAGACGCCAATCAATTTTGCAAGCCCGAGATCGTGCCCAATACTTGCGTTTCAAAATATCAAACTGGCCACGACTGCCTCAATTCATTTCAATGTATATCCGGCGACTGTATAAAATACGAATACAAGTGCGCTCAAAAGTGCACAAAAGCAGGCGGCATAGGTTCAGATGGGGGCTGTCCAAATAACTACTTCTGCGACCCAGGTCTGACTTGCCAGCCATCGTTAGAAGGAGACAATTTGTGTAAAAGTAATAAAGCATGCTTATCCGAAGTTTGCTATTTCGGCATTTGCCAAGAGCCGGCGTATTGCAAAACTGACGCTGACTGCGAAACAGATTTTTATTGCCGAACAGACAAAACCCCAAAAATTTGCAAAGAAAAAAAATACAGTTGGGAAACATGCGCGAAAGATAACGAATGCGTTTCGGGAAAATGTTTATACCAAAAGTGCATTATCGTGGAAGACCAATGCAAAAAAGACGAAAATTGCTCTTCCACGGATTATTGCGACATTAGCTCGATGCCCAAGAAATGCCTTAGCAAAAAGGCGCCAGGCAAATCCTGCACTGCGAACACTGCCAATCAGTGCCTCTCTGGAAAATGCGTCAGCGGCAAATGCGCGGACACCGATAAATGTCAAAAGGATACTGACTGCGGAGACGGCAAATTTTGCAAGTCCGCGGCCACAAATAAAATTTGCGAGGATAAAAAAAATAATAATTCTGGGTGCGCGGTCAATGAAGAATGCTTATCTGGATATTGTGATACAGAGACTGTCCCTGGTAGCGGCACCTGCAAAGACGTAAATCCCGAGGATCACGAATGCACCAAAGATGCTAATTGTGAACTTGATTATTTCTGCGATAAAAGCGGCGCGTTTTTCAAATGCGTAGCAGTAAAATCAAAAGACGCTCCTTGCCAAAAAGACGGCGACTGCGAGTCAGGCCAATGCGGTTCAACTGGACAATGTATAACACTCGGCGGTTGTTATGCTGACAAAGATTGTTCAGAGGGCAAAAAATGCAACACCGCCTCGCATCTTTGCGAAAAAGCGGCGCCGTCAGAATGCGAAGTAATCAAAGGATTTCTTAAAATCGAATGCACGGTTGACCAATATTGCAGTGTCGGAACTTGTGTAAATAAAAAAGATGTCGGCGGCGATTGCGAAATCGGCGGCCATTGTAAATCTAACTTCTGCCATCCAGTAGAAAAAAAATGTAAAGATGTCCCAAAGTGCGGCAATGGAATAGTTGAATACGAAGAAGAATGCGATCCAGCTACAACTACTCCAGACGCAGAAAAGGCCGCTTGCGATAATTGTAAAATCAAACCCGAAGCAGTAATCGGTTGCAAAGAGGACAAAAATTGTGGCCAAGATTATTTTTGCGATACCACGACCACCAAATGTATAAAAAAAATAGCTAACGGAGAACTATGTGCTATCGCTTTTCCTGAAACATGTAAAAGCGGAAACTGCGATGCCAAAACATCAAAGTGCGCGCCGAAACCGGCCGCCGCGGGCGGCGCGGCAAAACCCGGTGGACCAATACTTTGTGATACAAAAAAATATCCATCTCCATCTCCTGACGGATGTCCTGCTACCCATTACTGCGACACGTCTAAAGACCCTAACGAATGCCAAGTTAAAAAACTAGCTGGCGTGTCCTGCACAACACCTGCAGAATGTTTATATCAAACTTGTCCGTCTCCTGCATTAAAATGTGGCTGCACGGCAAACAGTCATTGTAATTCTGGAGAATACTGTAATAATCAAGGCGATCTCCCCACTAATCTTTGCGAAAAATTAGGCGTCGCCAGCGGTAAAGCTTGCAACCCCACTGTTTCTCCCTCTCAATGTCCAAGTCATGAATTTTGCAACACAAACAACAAATGTGAATTGAAAAAGAAATCAGGAGATACCTGTACGTTAAAAAACGCGGGAGGGCAAGAAGAAGGAGAATGTCTTTCTGGAATATGTATGAGCAGTATCTGCGGTTGCGCGGAAAACAACGAGTGCGGCTCGGGATTCTTTTGCGATAATACTGATAATGCTTCTGGCCAAAACACTGATAAATGCGAATCAAAATACGGGGCAGACGAACCCTGCGCGGATGGAGAAAACGATGTCTGTCAATCTGGATTATGCGAAAACGGAAAATGCACCGCGCCGACAGCCGAGCAAGCCGGCGCCACGGAGATTAAATCAATTGAACTGCCGAATTTCCTCGGCGAGACGGATTTCGCGGTTGTCATCGGCCGCGTCATATCATGGATTATCGGACTTATCGGCAGCGCCGCGCTCGCCATGTTCCTCTACGGCGGCACGCTCTGGCTCATCTCGCGCGGCGAAGACAAAATGATAAAACAAGGCCGCGACACCATGGTTTGGGCGGGCATCGGCTTAATTGTCGTCTTCACCAGTTTCATCATCATCAATTTCATCTTAAAAGTCCTCGGCTCAACGGCTGGGGGATAGGGTCTAGTGAGTAGGTTGTAGTGAGTAGGTTGTCCCGACGCTACGGTCGGGATCCCGACTTCGCCAAAGGCGAACGTCGGGATAGGAGGTAAATTGTAGGGACAGAATTGTATTCTGTCCCTATGTTTAACATCCCCTCCTTGCTAAGCTTGCCCGCCTCTGGCGGGGAGGGGAACGAGGGGAGGTGGTCAGAGACAACTATTGACTTTTTTTTATTTTGCGCTAAGATACAATATCTACCGTTCATTGACAATCAAACTGCTTTTGTTTTTTCTAACCTCCAATTTCTCACCTCTAACCTCTATTTGTAGAAAGGAGAAAGCCATGTTGACTTGGATTGGAATTGGAAGCATTATTGCCATCGTAATAATAGGAATAATTTATTCTTGTGTAACCATTGTCAAACAGGGCTATTATGTTTTTGTCACCCGCTTCGGCGGCAAAATCATAAACGTCCTCCCTCCGGGTTGGTATTGGACATTGCCATATCCGATTAGTCATAAAGAAGAAGTAAAGATTGAAAGAATGACAACGAACATTGAGGAAGTCGTCGTAACCTGCAATGTGCCGCCGCTTGAGGCGGCCACTACCGAGCCCGCTAAACTCGGCGCAATCGCGGAATTCAAGTCAAAACAAGTAAGCTTAAACTTCGTGGTCTCCTTTCAAAAAGATCCTGCTAAAAAATTTATTTTTAATGACGAGGCGCGAAAACGGGTCGAAATATATGTCCGCTACTTAACTTCCGCGGAACAACAGAAAGAGAAATTGGCGAAACTGATTGAAGAAGTGACTGACATCATCCAGGCAAAATTTCGAGAAAAAGCGATGGACATGAATTATACCGACGTAATGAGATTTCCTCAAAAATCTGTGGAAGAAATTCGCGCTGAAACACAGAAAGATTGCGATGATAAAAACATACCGATTGACATTGTTTTCTTGAAACTCAACAATCCTTTCATACCGGCTGACCCCAAGCTAGCAGAAGCGCTCGACAACATTACAAAAGAATCTTTCATGCAAAGGACTGCTCAAATTGAATTCGACAAATTGAAGAAAATTGCCGAACGAGAAAGAGATATCGCGGTAATCAAAGCCAACGGTGACGCGGAAGCAATGAAAACCAGAGCTAAGGGCCAGGCAGAATCAATCCGCACGATTGCTCAAGCGCTCGGCGCGGAAAAACTGCCGGACAAAGAAAAAGCGGCGTTCCTCCTCTCGAAAGAAGCGCTGGATACCTACGCGAAAATGTTCGCCAATCCAGGCGCTAAATTCGTCATCAGCGGCAATATTATGGATGAGATTAAATCAATGCTCACCAAATTCACGCGGGGCGCGCCATGAAACAGTTTTTCTTTGCTGTTGTCACCGCGGCCAGCGCGCTAATCTGCCTCGACCAAACGACAGACATTTCAGACATCTGGAAAATAGGCATTGCACTCGCGGCCGGCGCCATCGTCTGGCTCATCGCGAAAGCACTTTTTTCAAAGTCCGCAAAAACAACGGCCGCGCCGGCGACTCCAAGCGCGCCGGCCGCGCCAACACCGAGCGCGACTCCAACGAGTAAGGCGACCCTGGCGACCGCCATTAGTGGCATTCTCGTCGCCCTTCTACTAATCGGCGGCTTAATCGGCGTCGCGATCTGGCTATATCGCCAACTAGACGATTTGATTCGCGCGGACGCGGCGAAACCATCAACCACGGTAACTGTAAATCCTGTTGGCCACGACAATATATTTATAGAAGACGCTGATTTCAAAAACTGGATTAATCCAGGAATAGAATACACTGTTTTTAAACTAAAAAAGGGCTGGCGCTGGAGATGGTTTATTGATAAACCAATCTTCTTCCGCGTCCGAGCAACAGGCGAAGAGCCGTTCGCGTTAGCTGAAAAGAGCGGTTCTGAATACAGCGCCAATTATGACGGTGTTTTGGAAATCAAAACTGACTATAGTAACAATTGGGTGTCCATCACGCGGCGAATCTATCGCCAAACAAGAATTAATGAACATCCGTAAATAAACCAATGCTTAGGAACGCGCAACGAGTAACGCGTAACGCTTTTTAGGCGGACATAATAAAAAAGCTGGGAACATTTCCCGGCTTTTAAAATACGGATTACGGATTATGTACGGATGTACGGATGTACGGATTTTTGAGACGGAAAAATTAAATTTTCATTTGTAACATTCGTAGTGATGAGCTTGCCCTGAGCTTGCCTGCGGTGAGCTTGTCGAACCCGTCGAAGGGTAATTTGTAGCAACATTTGTTTTCTTATTTTCTTAATTTCTTATTTTCTTATTTATTTAATTCCATCAAACGTCTTGTTCGGATAAAACTTTATGCTGTTCAGCACCGCCAAACTATCCTCCCAATCCGTCCAAATTTCAATGATTAAAATCCTGTCTTCGCTGGCGACGGCGATGACATTGATCGGCAAATCAGCGCGCTTGACGGCCTTGAACCAAACCGCTTTTTCGCCGGACACGGTTGTCTCTTCTTGTTCATAACCGGCTTTGAACAAGTCCTCGGGCTGGCCGGCGAAATATTGCTCAAGGGTTAAATTTTCTTTCCAATTGGAAACGCCGCGAATCACGAACGCCTTTGACGCTGATTGTTTGGAAATAAAAAACTCGGTTAATTTGCCGTCTTCGCCGCTCGTCTCCATTCGCCAAGCGAGCGGATGCCGCAGTTCATAACGAAAAGCCGGATTAGTGTAAACGCGCCAATCCTTGACTTTCGCTTTGACCTCTTTTTCCGACAAAAATAACCCCGCTTCGCCTTTTTTACCCACACAACCGGAAAATGAAACGCTGACAATGATTAACAAAATTAAAATGAAAATTTTTCGCATACTGATTATTTAACGATTCTGTTGATGATTGAATCCAACTCTTCGTCAGAATAAAATTCAATGATGATTTGCCCGCGTTCGCCTTTCTGGTTAATGTTCACTTTGGTATCCAATGCGCGGCGCAATTGGTCTTCTTTTTCTTCAAGCAAAGGATTTTTCAACCTCCTCCTTGTTATTATTTTTTTAGACGAGCTCCGGACATCCTGCTCCACTTCGCGGACAGTGAAATCATTCCGCAAAATTTTCTCCAAAAGCGCGAGTTGCTCTTTTTCATCCGACAAACCGCAAATTATTTTCGCATGGCCTTCGGTAATCTCACCGCTGACGATAGCTTGCTGGACTTTTTCCGGCAAATCCAAAAGACGCAATGTGTTGGCCACCGCGGAGCGGCTGATTCCCATTTTTTTCGCCACCGCTTCCTGCGTCAAATTAAATTCATCCGCCAGGCGCGCGTAAGCCGCCGCTTTTTCCATTGGATTCAAATTCGCGCGCTGGACATTTTCAATCAAAGCCAATTCCAATTTTTCCTGCTCCCCTGCCGCGCGGATAATCGCCGGCACGCTGGCCAGTTCCAAAATTTTCGCCGCGCGCAAACGGCGCTCGCCGGCGATAAGTTCGTACGCGCCGCCCGGCAGAACAGTAACAATCAGCGGCTGAATAATGCCGTGCTCTTTAATTGACTCGGTCAATTCTTCCATCATTTCATGGTCAAAAACCTTGCGCGGCTGAAGCGGATTGACGCCGATGTCTTCAACGGGGATTTGCAAAATCCTGTTCGCGTCTTGGCTCACTAAAATATCTCGATGTCCCTCGGAAAAAATGCTTGATGAAATTTTTTTTGGGATTAAGGAGCTAAGCCCCCGGCCCAAACCAATTATCTTTGCCATAATATTAAAATATGTAAATTAAAGATGAAAGATAATAAATAATAAATTTGGAATTTTTTATTTTTAATTTGTGTTTTTTATCTATTATTTTTCATTTTTTATTTAAATTATTTCCAAAACCTCCCGCGCCAATTTTTCATACGCCCGCGCGCCTTTGGAGCCAGCGTCGTAATGAGCGATGGATTTTCCGTGGCTGGGCGCTTCGGTCAGCCGCACGTTGCGCGGCACCACGGTCCGGAATATTTTATCAGGAAAGAATTTATAAAGTTCCTGAAAAACCTGGTCAGACAGCCGCACTCTTTTATCAAACATGGTGATGACCGCGCCGAGAATGGACAATTCTGGTTTTAAATTTTCTTGGACGAGCGCGATCGTGCTCATTAACTGGCCCAAACCCTCGAGGGCGTAATATTCCGCTTGAATCGGAATGAGCACGTGGTCAGCCGCCACCAGCCCGTTTAACGTTAACAGACCGAGCGACGGCGGACAATCAATGATAATCACGTCATAATCGCTCCGGACTTCGAGCAGGGCTTCCGCCAGCCGGAACTCGCGCTTGTCAATATTGACCAGCTCGACATTGGCGCCAGCCAAAGCCGGCGTGGCGGGCGCGATCCGGTAACCGATATGACTGGTTGGTTGAATAATTTCTCGGACTAAAAAATTTCCCGAAAGCGCTTCGTAAATGCCTTTTTCCAAATTCTGATAATCAACGCCGAGCCCCGAAGTGGCGTTCGCCTGCGGGTCCAAATCAATCAGCAAAACGTATTTGCCGAATTCCGCCAGATAAGCGCCGAGGTTCACGGCTGTTGTCGTCTTGCCGACCCCCCCTTTTTGATTAACCACCGCGATGATTTTCGCCATATCGAAAACATTATACAGCAATTATTTTATTTTGACAATTTTGTTGTTCTTGGCTATAATAAATTAAATCATTTTGCCGCCGTGGCGGAACTGGTAGACGCGCACGACTCAAAATCGTGTGGGAGCAATTCCATGTCGGTTCGACCCCGACCGGCGGCACCATGAACCATTCCTCCCCAATGGCGGGGTCAGGTTCATGATAAACCAACTAATTATTAAACTTATTTTATGCCATTCGAAAAACCTTCAAACGCAGGCGAAAAACCGGTGAAAAAAATCGTGCAAGAAGTGGAAAAAGACACTTTAAAACACGCGCCGAAATTCGAGGATTACAAAAAAGACCCTGATGACGCTGGAAAAACAGAAGTAAAAATTGACGCGCCGCCGCCAGTTCAAAAACAAGCGGCGGAAGCGGCGAAAGAAGCGCCGGAAAAAGCCACGAACGTAAAAAGCAAAGAGCCGATAGAATCAGCGAGAGGATTGAATTTAGCAAGTAAATGATTACTGAAGCAAAGAAACACTGAAGCATAGAAGCGCGGACAAGAAATCAAAAAATCAAGAAAACAAAAAAACAATAAAGCACTAAAACATTAAAACGACACGCGACGCGTAACGCGCAACGAGTAACAAAGGCTCGGGCTGTCTCATCCATCTTGTTTATACCGTTTAGCTTGTCCTCATCTGTACATCTGTAATAATCTGTACATCTTGTATTATCCGTATATTCGTACATAATCCGTAATCCGTATAATAATTAAAAGGACCGAGAAATTGTTCTCGGTCTTTTTGTTAATCCAATGAACAGGGCAATGCCCTGTCCCTACGGCTATGATGCTTCTTCAGGCAAATCTGTGCCGGCGTCAAGAAGCGCTTCCAGCACTTTCTGCGGCAATGGCGGAACTTCGATTGTCTCGTCTTTTTCGCATTCCTCGAAAAAATATTGCCCGCACGGCTCGCATAAAAGCGAATGCACCCGCGCGAGATTTCCCGCTTTTTCTCCGAACAATTCCTGTCCGTGCGCGATGCCAAACAGAACTTGTCGGTACTGATTGCAGAGAGTTCCAGGCGGAGCAGGCATAATCGCGCAGTCGGCTATTATTGCCAATTGACTGAAAAGGAACTGGAAGCAAACAGTACATATTTTTAAATGCTCGGTAACTTTATCTTCCAGTAAATCCGCGATTGATGCGTTTCCGCGCGCCCATTTTGAGATAGTCGCCCGGCATACTTCGCATTCGTCCATCTGTTCTCGCCTCCTTTTTCAAATCTGCCTCACCGGCATCCACTTCGACGTCCTGTTCAGCCGCTCGTAAAGCCGAATATAAGAGGTCGTTTTTTCCGAACGAATGCTTTCGCGGAGCAATCGCTGGGCAAGCGCCAGCTCCGGCAAAGTCGCTGGGTCAAAATCAACCGCCAGAAAACGATAGAGGTCGGGTCCGACTTTATGCGATATTTTTTCAACGAGCAACTTCTTCGTCAAATCATACAGCGCCTGCATGGTCGCGTCCATCGGCGTGGTTTGCTGAAAACGTCCGAAGAACTGCTGGATTTGTTTCATCGCCTCGTCCGCGAGATCAGAACGGACAATGGTCATAGTGTTGACCATCGCCACCACCCGGCGCAAACCGTCCGAGCTGTCGAAAGTGATTTGCGAACGAAGATTGCCTTGGTCATCAACCAAACGGCTGAACACGTGGGCAGTGAGATAGCCCTCTCTTTTCTGTCCCGACTGGACAACGGCGTCGTTGTAAACAAACACCTGATTCACGATTTCATCTGTCGCGCGCGTCAGACCCACGGTCTGTTCGACGAACTGGGCGAGCGCGATTCTCTGCTTCTGAAGTTTTTCTTCCGCTTCTCTAATTCGCGCGCGCAGTTCGTCTCTTTCCTGCGTCAGTTCAACAGTCCGTGTTCTCCAACTGAGAACGACCTTGCGCAACGCCTCTTCTTTCTTGGTCCCGCGAACTTTCAATTGAGCGAGTATTTCGCCCGCCTTAATAAAAACCATGTACGCCTTAGTCCAAATTTCCCTTGATCTCTTTTCTTTACGGACCAGCTTTTCAAGTTCTTTTTCACCTGCTTTAATCGCCCGCCTGATTCCGTCCAACCTGGTTTTCACGCCCATTTTTGCCTCCTTTCTGGCATTTGTCGGCGTTAATGTTTTCATTCAAATTTTGTTAACAATTCTTTTACTCGTTTCTCTCCGGCCGGGCTTAACTTGTACTGGAAGCGTAATCTTGAGGAATGTTTCCATCTTATTCTTTCATCATCGGGAATTTCCTTTCTCAAAAAAAGGCTACCAGATTTTTTTATATCATTCACCAATAATGAGTTGATTAGATGGCGCTCCTTTGGAGACGGGCAAACGCCATCGCATCTGGCGATAAAATTTTGAAGTTCATATTGCACAAACCAGTTATCGTAAAACGGAGAAAGTCCAATGTAAATCAGCAATCTTTGCATAAATGGCAATACTTGAAAATACGGACTTTGGATTATTCGTTTGATTCTTTCATCTGGCGCAGAGGCGAGGAACAGATCACAACCTGTTCCTACAATCTTGTCTTGCTTATCCGTCATTCCGGGCTTGCCTGCCCGCAAAAGCCTTGGCGACGGCGGGACCCGGAATCTATTAGATGTAGATGCTGGATCTCCGCCTGAGGCGGATCCGCCTTCGGCGGAAAGTCCAGCATGACAAATTTGTTCATCTCGCTCGTCTCGCTTGACGCCGAATAATTCAAGCACTCTCAAAGCGCGCGCTTCGCCCGCTGGCAATAAACGGAACAAAAGTTTAGCGTTGCTTCTCACTCCTCGACGTTTTCTCTCCGAATCAGAGAGAAGTTTCCATTCAAAAAGTTCTTGGTGTTTTTTGATATATATAGAAACCGTTCCGATAAGAAGCAATCTAAATCTGTGACTTATATATTTTTCAGCAAATCGAACAAACTCCCCTGACGTCGC
Organism: Candidatus Falkowiibacteriota bacterium; assembly: GCA_016214755.1. Lineage (GTDB taxonomy): Bacteria > Patescibacteriota > Patescibacteriia > UBA11705 > JABHMO01 > JACRNX01. The sequence continues at coordinate 1,029 of JACRNX010000030.1, read as the reverse complement.
CCATTCTTTCGCGAATGGCGAAAGGACAAATAACACTAATATCTGTTCAATATGAGAAAGAACTTTATTAAATTCCGGCATCTTGGTTATTTTGTCTAACGCGGGGACAGAATGATATTCTGTCCCTGCGATTTTGGACATGGACAGGTCGCGACCTGTCCCTACGGTCTCGGACGCAGACCCCGCCATTGGCGGGGTTCCTACGTTTTGGAACCGAATCGCGTCAACGCATTGTTTTACTGTTTGCCCCATATCTTCAATTTCTTTTTGTTGCTCTTCGACAAAACGTTCCAGCTTTTCCAGCCGCGCGACAATGTCTTGCATCGCCGGCGCGGATAGGCTCCGGACAGAATTTAATTCTGTCCCTACGTCTACCGCTGGTTTCTCAACCGGCGGAACAGCGCTGGCTTTATCTTCTGCGCCCGCGTGAAAAATGCGAAACACCCTCTTAAACGAAATGACAAGGCGGAAAACGCCTTTTTCCACAATATAATCCGGACCATTGATTTGCGATTTCTCAACTAATAGCTGGAAAACGCCGGCCGGCGCATCCTTAGTTTTATCGTCGGCTTTTAACAGTAATCCGCATCTGACTAACGCTTCAACCACATTGTGAAAAAAACTTTCCGGCTTAATATCTTTTTCCGCGTCCGCGATTTCGTGGAACAGCTTTTCAACTGCCTTTGGCGTCAAGACGATAAACTTTCCTGGCATGGTTTTTGATAATTGGCTGGCATTGTCAAACAGAGTGTTGAAGACCAGCATTTCCGCTGGCCGCAAAAACAGGACTAATTGCTGCTGCATCTTTCTTCCTCCTTTAAGTTGTCAATGTTCGATTTCACCTCATCTTACTAAATAGCTGGCTCGTTGTCAACAATGTAGGGACAGTGTCAACGGGAAATAGAAATGTCATAGTTTGAGGGAAATAGAAATGTCATACCTTGATAGTTTTGACTTGTGCTTTAATGAATAGTTTTGACCGCCTGAATAGCCGGCGCGGTAGCGGCAATGACCCACATGTTTTGCTCG
>JACRNX010000033.1 GCA_016214755.1 Candidatus Falkowiibacteriota bacterium | reverse complement strand
TATTCATCATAGAGGTTGGAGCGTTATGAATTAGGGTTAATTATTCTGCTCCAACACTATCATTTTGCTACTATTTTCGGAAACATTTTAATTTGCAGAAACGAAGGGCTTTTGTCTATATTTTACACTGCAGATTGCGAAGTGCTTGACAAATTTAAAAAAGTTTGCTATAATGATAATGTAAGAAATGAAAAAGAGTGACTTTTTCCGAAAAGCACTCTTTTTAAATTAAAAATCACGCTAAATCTGCGGCTTAACGCGGAATTTAGCGAGACGAGAATAGTCCTAACCAACGATTACGTTCGATGAATAAGAACGGACTAATCGTTGGTGCGGACAACCAAAAATTATTTTTTCATATGACCCCATTAAACAACACCTTAAAACGGCAGAAATGCGAGGTCTACTCGCGCGTGGTCGGCTACTTGAGCCCTGTCCACCGCTGGAATGACGGCAAAAAATCAGAATTTACTGACCGCCGGACATTCAATTTCTTCGGCCGCGACTCATCAAGATTGTAAAAGGTAATCGGTAATCCGTAACTTGTAATCTGTAATTTTTAAGACAGCTTACCAGTTACAAGTTACTGATTACGTGCATTATTTTTATAATTTTATATTTTTATAAAATGTCCGTCTATCCACAATGCATCTCCTGCGTCAGCCGCGCAGAGGCGGATAAATGGCTGAAAGAATGCCGCCTCTACCGAAAATCGCGCGAAAATGGAACTGGACTAAATATTCTAGGATACGTTTTGTTTTCATTTCTGCTAGTCGCCATCAGCGCCTCGGGATTGCGTTTCATCGAGACGACCTTAGCGACGCCAGCAGAGAGCAGATCGCTTTTGATTGGCACGGCCATGGCCGCTGAACCAATTGACCGGGCGGAACTTTCGGCCCAATCAAACACCGCGGTTTATCTCAAGCCAAACGCCGCTGACACATTCACTTTGCAATTCAAAAATATCGGCACCTCGATTTGGAATCCGAAAAATATTTATCTAAAACCTCTTTCAACGGCGCTTACGCTTAGACACGCCAGTTGGGTAAATGACTATATTGTCGCGCAACTTCAAGAAAAATCGGTTTTACCCGGCGAGACGGGAACATTGAAATTCGGCTTGCAGGCGCCAAAAAACATCGGCCATTACAGCGGCGATTTTTCTCTCGTCAACAGCAACGTGATGATTGACGGCGGAGAAATCGCGATTAAAGTGACCGTGGTGGAAAATCCGGAAAATTATTCTACCGTGAAACCTGAAACCAGCTCGGGCACCAAACCCAAATTAAACATTTGCTCTTTGAAACTAAATATCGCGGCCGTGGAAGATAGTTTGGACAACACGACCTGCGCTAATCAACTAAGCTTGCCGCCAGACGGACCGAATATCCGCGTCGGAATTTTAAACACCAAGCAAGCGATAACAATCGCCAACAGCCAGCCGTGGGAGGTCTATGACCAAAACAACGCGCTTCTCGCGACTGTGCCGGCTGATTTGGAAATGCGATTTTTTTACCATGAAACCAAAAATCAATATATCTTCGATTTTATTAACCAAACAATCAGGACCAACTTATCATTCAAACTTAAAAACTCTCAAAATGGAATTTTTACCATTACCAGTTACAAAGATATTCCAACTTGGAATAAATCAATTAATTACAACCAATTTGTCGGCGATTTGGAAATCGCGCGTTACGAAAAAAGCGGCAACCTCTGGCTGATTGAGAATTTAGCTTTGGAAAAATACCTCAAGGGGATGAAAGAGACGTCAGATGAGGACCCGCTCGAATACCAGCGAGCGATGACCGTGGCCGCGCGCACTTACGCTCTCTACCACGTGAATAAATTCAAAACGCAGGAAAGCTTTTTCGACGTTTATTCTGACGAAAAAGACCAGGTTTACAAAGGGCATCAAGCGGAATTGGTGATGCCAAAACAAGCGCAAGCAGTCGAGGAAACGCGCGGAGTAATCGCCACCTACGCTGACCAAGTAATCATCGCCTATTATTCAGCTCGAAGCGGCGGACAAACAATCGCGTACAAAAATCTGCCTTATCTGCAGTCCGTCCAAACGCCGTACACCAAAGCGCTCGGCAAATGGGGACATGCCATTGGCATTGACGCCATTGACGCGAGAAAAAGAGCGGAAAAAGATGGCTGGACGTACGACCAAATCATCAAATACTATTACACGAATGTGGCTTTGGAGAAAATATATTGAGGAAAGAATTTAGAATCTAGAAAATAGAAAGTAGAAATAGAAATAAAAATAAAAGCTAACGTTAAACGTATGAAATAGTTAAGATAATACAATCAAAATCGTTTTTCACTCCGACGTACGTCGGGGCAATCAAAGAAACAGCGAGATGCTGTTTCGCCAATCAATACTTTTTGTTCTTTGCAAAACAATTCTCCACTTTTCTTGTGTTTTTCTTAACCCTGCGAGGCAACAGAAAGACGCAAAAACAGCCTCGACGAATGTCGAGACTGTTTTATTTTATTGTTTTTGTCATCCCGAGCCTGCCGAAGGGTTGTTTTCTTGTCACCCTGAGCGAGCGGAGCGAGTCGAAGGGTTGATTTCTTGATTTTATTATTCCAACTCTGACACCGCCTCCTTATTCAATTTTCTGTATTCAGACACTAAATTGCTGATTCTTCTCGCCACTTCATCGGCAAAAGGAATTTGTTTGAAAATGAAACGTTCTTGCTCGGCCGCGGTTTGGATATAAACATCGCCGTAATTCAAAATCGTGCCCAAAAAACCACGCACTTCGGACGTAATGTCCTGCATCCGGCCTAAATCCTTTTCCGACACCACGCGAGAAAACAATCCCTGTTGTTCGATGTTAATCACTCTTTGATTCGTGACTATCCAAACATCCAAATAGTAATCAATGAAATTCGAAAAAGTATAAAGCGCGACGAATAAATAAAACGCGCTCATGAATAGAGTAAAGATCGCGACAAAAGCAGGGGAGTCAAAATAGTTAGTGAGATTCAATACGCTTATGTAAATTATTATCGGAATCGCCAAAAAGCAAATCGCCATTAAAACTATTTTTAACACCGCAATCCAATGCCGATGCAAAAACATCAGCACGTGTTCATTGGGTTTTTGATTGGGGAAATGCTGGCGACTATACATAAAATAGAAAAAAGAATCTAAAAAGTAGAATTTACTGACTTTCCGCACTTAGGTTAATACTCCAGCTTTCCGTAAACAGCTTTTTAATAATCTTTTGTCTGCCTTGATTCTTCTAAATGATCCACGGACTAGCCGTTTAAGATGTTTCAATCCTTTCGGCGGCAC
>JACRNX010000026.1 GCA_016214755.1 Candidatus Falkowiibacteriota bacterium | reverse complement strand
TCTTTTCAAAAAGTTTTGCGGCTTTAAACCGCGCTTTTTCCCGCTGTTCACGGGATAATGAAGCCATATGTTTGTTTTTCATATGCTTTCATTATCTCATGAAATTATTATTAAGTTAAGTACGGAAAGTCAGTAGATTCTAGAATTTGGGAATATACCCTCAATCAGAATTCTACTTTCTACTTTCTATTTTCTACTTTCTTATATGAACGACTGCCTTTTTTGCAAAATCGTGAACAATGAAATTCCGTCGCAGAAGATTTTTGAGAATGAAAAAATTCTCGCGTTTTTGGATATCAATCCAATTAATCCAGGTCATGTTTTGATTGTGCCGAAAAAACATTGCAATGGATTGTTAGACGCCGGCGAAGAAAATTTGAACGCCTTGATTCAGCCCGTGCCAATAATCGCGAAAGCGATAATGTCGGCGCTGGATTACGAAGGATTCAATCTCGGCGTGAATAATGGCAGTGCCGCTGGTCAGATTGTTCCGCATCTGCATTTTCATATTATGCCGCGCCGCGCCGGCGACGGCCATCATCTTTTTCACGGTGCGCCGTATCAATTAGGAGAGATAGAAAAAGTGGCGGAAAAAATTCGCCAGCAGTTAACTTAAAATGAGAACTTTCCCTGTGGTCTTGCCACAGGGTACAATAAACTGGCCGATATTTTCTGGAGCAGAGCGTTCCATTTTTCCTCCTCTGCCTCATTCGTCCGAGCTGCGGCCCACGAATCAGAGGCATTGGGTTTATTTGATAATCCGGACATTCCGAATTATCGTTGTCAAAGGTCGATAAATTATCGTATCAAAGTCGCGGTTTAATGTCAATGGCATTTTCCGTTTGACAGGCGACCAATGTTTTGTTAATGTTAATTCGACCACACCAGAAATAGGTGTGTCAAAGGAGGTAAAAATGTATATTAAAACAGGATTGGGTACTTGTTCTGTTTGCGGTTGTCATAAGGCCTCAGAGGAGTTAACGAAAGTCGGAAATGCTATAATATGCCAGAATTGTGCGCAAGCGGCCGCGGGCGAAAAAGGTGTTTCAGAGAGTCGAAAGACGGAGAAGCCTGTTTTTCTATGTCTTGAAGGTAAACTCGTCCTTGATTTTCTGCGCGAGCAACGGGGAACGCCGTCCATTAGTACTTTAACCGTGGGAGAATTTATTTCTCTACACGACAAAGTCGAACAAGATTTATTGTTCGAAGATGAAGCCGCAGAGCCGCCCGGAGACGGAGCTGACGCGCCGGCGTCTGAACCTTCGACAAGTCGTGTAGAAAGTCCGCCGGCGCGACAGACGGCGGGAAAAGAGATGGTCGCGGAAGGCATTGCGATTGATGCTGACCCTGAAAAGATTTTATGGAAACTAAAATTCTTGCTGAACAACCGCATTTACAATTTCCGTAGTTTTAAAGCGCTGGAAAGGTGGATGGCTTTTATGCCGAATCCAGATCCAACAGTAGTACTTGTATCACTTGACGGAAAAGAATGGAAAAGTTACGCGAGTTTCAAGCAAATTATTTATGCTAAGAGACATTTGGGACAGGAAATCTCACCGTTAGTCGCTTTTTAACAAGCAGGACGGACATTCACGCCATTTGACGCGGCTCGACTCGCGGCCGAAGCTTCAGCTCTGCTCATGCCAGCGGAAGACCAACGTTTGATTGATGAACCATTGGTTGGGCAACTAACGAGTGAGCCCTCGCTTAATTCAAGAGCGCCGGTTGTGCGTCTGCGGCACAGATTAGTCCATCCGGGTATCGCGCGGCTGATCTCGAAAAAGGATTGCGAGCGATATAAAATTTTTCCGGTTTCCGCACTCGGACCTCTCGAACTGGCGATGGTAAATCCAGATGATAAAGAAGCGATAAAGCATGTTAGCGCTATTACTGGTTACTCTGTTTGTCCTGTGGCGGCGACCGAGGAGGATATCCAGGCTGCTATTAACTATTATTTGACAGATTAAACGTCTCGACAAGAACAGAGCAGGCCAACATCGGCCTGTTTTTTATTTACATGTTTATTGACGTAGGGACAGAGCAATGCCCTGTCCCTACTTGCATTTTAAATATTAAATCTGTAAGCTAAAATAACATAGGATTAATTGATCAAATCATTCGTAACATTTGTAAAGATGAGCTTGTCCTGAGCTTGTCGAAGGATAATTTGTAACAATATGAAGATGCTTGTCACCGGCGGCGCCGGGTTTATTGGTTCGAATTTCATTCGCCATATATTGACGAAATACCCGCATTATTCGATTATTAATTTGGATAAACTAACTTACGCGGGAAATTTGGAAAACTTGAAGGATTTTGAATTTAATCCAAATTATAAATTCGTCAAAGGCGATATTTTAAATTCAGAATTGGTGGAGCACATCGCGCAAGACGTTGATATTATCGTCCATTTCGCGGCCGAGACGCATGTTGACCGCTCGGTGCTGGATCCGTTTTCTTTTGTCCGCACGAACGTGCTTGGAACGCACGTGCTTTTGGAAGCGGCGAGAAAATTGGGCAATAAGCGGTTTCACCATATTTCAACAGACGAGGTATTTGGTTCATTGCCGCTCGAAGAAACGCATCGTTCGTTCCACGAAGAAACGCCGTATGACCCGAAAAGTCCGTATTCGTCGTCAAAAGCCGCGGCCGACCATTTGGTCCGCGCATATCATCACACCTTTGGTCTGCCAATAACGATTTCAAATTGCTCGAATAATTACGGGCCGTACCAGTTTCCGGAAAAATTTATCCCGCTTTTCATCACCAATTTGTTGGAAGAAAAAAAAGTGCCGCTTTACGGCGATGGCAAGAATGTGCGCGACTGGATTCATGTTGCCGACCACAGCGCGGCGGTTGACAGAATTATCCACGATGGTAGAATCGGACATACTTATGTCGTGGGCGCGAATTGCGAAAAATCGAATTTTGAAATTACCAAATTGATTGTAAATTGTCTGGGCTTTGGCGAGGAGATGATTGAATACGTGAAAGATCGGCCCGGGCATGACCGGAGATATTCCGTCCGTCCGCATAAAATCCAAGCAGAATTGGGTTGGAATCCGCAAATGAATTTTGATGATGGAATTAAGAAAACGATTCAATGGTATATTGATAATCCAGATTGGTGGCGCCGCGTGAAGTCCGGCGAGTATTTGGAATATTATGACAGGTGGTACAATAAAAGATAAAGTTAAAATTCAAAAGGCAAAAGTCAAAAGTACAAGTAAAAAGTTAAAAGTATGGTAAAATCGAAAACTTTTGAATTTTGCATTGCAAGTTTGACTTTTGACCTTTGACTTTTGACTTGATTGTTCTTCGACAACATTTCCCGTAAAACGAGAAAGAAGGAGGAAAAATGGCAATAGATTTGATCGGTTTGGCGCGAGACAGCGAAGAGAATCTGGAAAAAATTATCGCTGTTCGGAATTACAATGTTCTGCAATTAGTTGAATATATGGTGACACCGTTTACGCGCGAAGAAATGATGGAAAGAGCAATATCGGTTTTATCTGAAATTTTTCAAGCGATTCATCAAGCTGGCGTCCGTCTCAAATTGATGGAACCAGGGCATGGGCCAGGACACATTGCTCGCGACCACATGAACGCTTTGGCGCTTTTTAGCCGGCTTGAAGGAAATCCCAGAGAAATTTTCATTGGCATTCTGGCTGGCACTTTGCATGATATTGGTTGCGCGCTGGTTGACCGCTATGCAGAAAAGAACCGCCTCGTCCGGCACGCGGAAGTGGGCGCACTGTTGCTGGAAAGCGTATTCGCTGAAGCAGATGTCAATCTAACTGAAGAAGAAAGAAAACTCGTGTGTTACGCGGTGGCCGCGCACACGCATTATTTGAAGCCGATTCAAATCGCGAGCTGTCAGGAAAGCGCTGTCCACACATTGGAGCCGTATCGCGATTCAACTGACGACGGCAAACCGATTTACGCGGTTTGGTATCCGCGCTGGGTTGACCGCTTGGATTGCGTGGGTCCGGGATTCATCGCCAGGCATTATCTGACTTTGGCAAAACCGCATCAGGATTACACCAGTAAAGGTTTCGTGGACGTTGATTTTGAAAAACACATGCAGCCGCTTTTTGACGAAGATGCCGGCGGCGCGCATACTATGCTCGGGCATTTACGAATGTTCGCGCAAAGCCAAGTCAATTCATCTCCGTATGGCAAGCATGATTATGGCCGCATGATTGAATTGCGCGATCGGGCAAAAGAATGGACGGACGAAGTATATCTTCGCGTTTCTCAATATCGTCAAATTGATGGATATTCTGTCGCGCGAGAAGTGGATCTATTGTGGCATGAATTTCTAGCCGACAAAATCGAGCCAACGGGAAAAGGCGCAGCCGTGGCTGACCAATTGCAAATCATGTTTAAGCAATTGCCTGCTGAAACCCAATCAGCATGGCGCATTGGTTTTGCCATAGTTATGCAAAATTATTTTGAATGGAAGCTCATTGTTTTGGCTGACGCACCGGCATCTGAACTCAAATTGCCGGGATTCAGCAAAACGATTCGGGAAATGCTATAAGTAGGGACAGCATATCATGCTGTCCACCGTAAGTCATACAAAAAACAGGGGCCTTGCCAGCGGCGGGGCTTCTTTAATTTTATTTTGTTGCGTTTTTTTGTTTAATTTGGTAAGGTGTTTGCGGAGTAAGGAACGCATATATGCGTTCCTTACAGAAAATGATTTATGAAATTGTTAATCATCGGCGCCAAAGGAATGTTGGGACAAGAGTTAGCAAAGATTTTCGCTGGCCATAATTTATATTTGTGGGATAAAGAAGAAATTGACATTACTGACGCGGGAATGGTTGATAAAAAATTAAAAGAATTGCGGCCAGAATTGATTATTAACGCGGCCGCATATAACGCGGTTGACGATTGCGAAACGAATTTTGATATTGCAAAAAAAATCAACGCCGACGGGCCGGTTAATTTAGCAAAGACCGCGCAGAAAATCAGCGCGCGTTTTGTTCATTACAGCAGCGATTATGTTTTCGACGGCGCGAAAGCGGACGGTTATGTCGAATATGATTTGCCGGCGCCAATTTCAAAATACGGCGAGTCGAAATATTTGGGCGAAGAGTCGCTCGAGCATTGCGAAAACGCTTACTTGATTCGCACTTCGCGGCTTTTTGGTTTGCCGGCGCGAGCGGTCAACGCGAAAAAAAGTTTCGTCGAAGTAATGTTAAAATTAGCTGACGAAAAACCGGAAGTCGAGGCCGTCAATGAAGAATTTAGCAACCCGACTTATGTCAATGATTTAGCTCGTCAGACAAAACATATTATTGAAAGCGACTACGCGCCCGGCGTTTATCACGCGACGAATGAGGGTAGTTGCACGTGGTATGAGTTCACGTTAGAGATTTTCAAGCAGGCCGGCAAAAACGTGAAAGTTCTGCCAGTGCCTTCAGAAAGGTTTCCACGGCCAGCGCGCCGGCCGACGTTTTCCTCGCTAAAAAACACGAAATTGCCAAGAATGCGGTCTTGGCAAGAAGCATTGACTGATTTTTTGAAGGTAATAGGGAAATTTAATTCTGTTAATAATGAAAAACAAAATGATTATAGTTCTGTCCGCTATCATTCAGAGAACGTGGCGCCGTCGGCAAAACCAGCAGGGACAGAGCAGTGCTCTGTCCCTACCCCGACAATCCAACAATTTCAACAACCTCAACATAAACCAATTTCTATGGCGACAAGAAAAACAATGAAAGGCATTATTTTATCAGGCGGGAAGGGAACGCGATTGTATCCGCTCACGAAAATTACCAGCAAACAGCTTTTGCCGGTTTACGACAAGCCGATGGTGATGTATCCGCTTGAAACATTAATGAACGCCGGCATCAAAGATATTTTGATTATTGTCGCGCCAGAATACGCTGGCCAATATTTGCATTTGCTTGGTTCGGGCAAAGAATGGAGCGTGAAATTGTCGTATGAAGTTCAGGACGAACCAAAGGGTTTGCCGGAAGCGTTTATTATCGGAGAAAATTTTATCGGCGACGATAATGTGACAATGATTCTCGGCGATAATATATTTTTTGACCATGATTTTACCAATGATATCCAGTCATTTGAATCCGGCGGCCGCATTTTCGCCGTTCAAGTGCCGGACCCGCAGAGATCTGGCGTCGTTGAATTTGACGCTAACGGCCGCGTTCTTTCCATCGAAGAAAAGCCGCAAAAACCGAAGAGCAATTTTGCCATTCCCGGCATTTATATTTATGATAGCCGCGTCTGTCATATCGCCAAAGGAATAAAACCAACTTGGCGGCCGGAAACAGACATTACGGAAATTCATAAAGCGTATTTGGGAATGAATGAATTGGACGTGCGCCAGGTCAAAGGTCGCTGGCTCGACGCTGGCACTTTTGATTCGCTTTTGCAGGCATGTAATCTCATGGCCGCTAGAGAATATTTGGAGAAAATCGGATATAATGATAAAATGGGAGTATAAAGCGAAACAGGGGCGCATTCTTAAAGACTGTTTGCTTCGCAGACCAACTTTTTGTAACCAAAAAGTTGGCAAAAAGTTTTGGGGTGGCAAATTCGCTATCTCGATAAAATTTGTTTTTTCTTTCTTGCCGCGACGCTCAGTTGCCCACCCCAAACCCCAGGGTGGCGCTAAATTGTTGGTGCAAATGTCTTCTGAAAAATATAAGTAATGATGACTATTTAAAATAAAAATAAAAGTATGGCGGAATTAAAATTTAAAAGCATCATTAAGGATTCGTGGTCACGTGTCTGGAGCAGAAAATTGCTTTGGATATTCGGCGCGCTGGCGGGGACGGGCATGTTTTTTTATAACTTCGGCGATAGTTGGTCCAGCGGCCAAGAATTGGCGGATTGGCACGCGATAATCGCCAATTTGAAAAATAGTTTTTCCGCTCTGCCGCAAGCGAGTATCTTTGTGAGCGTTTGGCTAATTTTTTTCACCACGGTTTTAATCAGTTTCGTCTGCCGGGCGGCTTTGATTCGCGGCATTAGCGACGCGGAACGCGAGGCAAATTTGAATTTCGGCGCTCTAATCCGTTTTGGTTGGAAGAAACTCGGCCGCATAGTCGGCATTGAGTTCATCCTGAACATTATAAACATCGGCGCCTTCGCCGCGTTTATCGTCTTGTTGTTCTTCGGCGGCGCGAATTACGTCAAATGGCTGATCACTTTACTGGCCGTGATTGGCTTATATAATCTTTTTTTATTTTTATTTCGATTTTATATTTATTGTTTCGCGATTTTAGATGACCAAAAATTCGTCTGGTCAATCAAAGCGGGCTGGAAATTGTTCGCCGGAAATTTAAAGCCATTGCTGATGACAAAGCTGGTGGAAGTTGGCTTGCGCCTAGTGTCCGTCATCGCGATTTTGATTTTTTTGCTGTTGTGTGCTTTACCGTTTGTCATTCTGGCGGCGCTACTGGGCGTGGTTTTCGGCGAAACAGCGGTAATGGTTGTTTTTATCGTCGGCATGGCGGTTTGGTTTGTCGCTCTCTTGGCCGCTCAAGGAATTTGCAATTCGTTTTTTTATCATTATTTGTGCGCGGTGTTCGCGCGGATAAAAGAATAAAACGAAAAACAGGGAACGCGGGTACTCGTTCCTTGTTTTTATTTTTTTTGAATTTTTATGATAGTTTTTTTCGAAGGATGACTTTCAATTTAGAAGTTGGAGAGCGAAGCGGCACCGTCATTGCGAGGAGTCAGACGACGAAGCAATCTCGAGACTATAGGCGCCGGGATTGCTTCGTCGCCCTGCTCCGCAATTGCGGAGCAGGGCCTCTCGCAATGACAAATGAGCGAAGTCGAAGTGCCCCAGACCCCGTGATATGCGAATTACAAGCATTGAATGCGGATTAAAGACGATAAAAACCGACTACTTTTTACGGTTTTTTTATTCGTAACATTTGTAGCGATTTGCCTGCCCTGAGCTTGTCGAAGGGTAATTTGTAACATTTATTTTATTAACATTTGCGAGAGGAGGCCGTTTTGGATGAAAAACAAGTATTTTGATTTTTCGTCGATGCCAAAATCAGAAATGTTTTCCAAGGGCAAAGACAGGATAAAATGTCCGCCACGGTCGTCGAGTTCGATAAAATCAATTTTCCCTTCGTGCAGGGCGAAAACGTAATTGGCGAGATAATGCCACTTTACTCGCTCTAATCCTCGGCTATACCGCGTGACATTTTCTTCCTCGAATGAGTCGTCGTCTGTTTTAATCACCCCGATTTCTTGCTCTGTCTGCGTTAACAACAATCGTTTATTTTTCAAATATTCGACATTGTTTACCCCTGATTTTTTGAAAAGGATTTTAAAGAGGTTGGCGTCAAAAATGTAAAAGTCATTATTCGTCAAATCGCGGACAATCGGTTGGTCGTCAATAGCGCCGTCAAACGCGAATTGTCCGCCGGAGAGTTCTATCGTTCGTGGGACAATGTCTTCAGCGTTTGAAATCGCGTCGCGGCAAAGCAAAAATTTGCCTTTTAGCTCTGAAATCGTGTATATTCTGTTTCCCCTGATTAAATAGTCGAGTAATTTTTCCGTCTTGGCGAGCGAATAAATTTTTTGGCGGGTGTTCGTTGAAACATCAAACTGAAAGACGTCGTTAGCGCTGGAAAAGAACAGGCGATTGCCGATGTCGTCAGCCCACTGGAAGTTCGTTGTCTTCGCTGGTTCTGCCGGCGCTTCGAGTTCTTGTTTCGGCAGAGAAGTGGAAAGGATTACTTCGCGCGCGCCGTCTTCGAATAAGACAAAAGCGCCGTCTTTTGACCATTGCGCCGCCGGAGCATCAAATTTTTTTCCATTATTATATATCAGCCGAATTTTTTGGCTGTCCAAATTTAACAAATACAGATAGTCCTGCGCCTTGTCGTTGATAATAAAGACAGCAAAGCGGTTATTGGAGGAGAAATTAGTCCATTTTATTAGTTGCTCCTCGAGCAATTCTGATGCGGATTTTTTGAGCAAAACAATATCTTCGACGAAGCTTGTTTCCTGTTCTTTAACGATCAATTTTTTGCTCCAAGGATAATAATTTATTTTAGTCAGAGAAATTAAATGTTCTCCGGGCAGGACATTATTTATTCGCGCTGGAGTTTTATCTGAAATCAACTTTTCGTCAATACTAATCAGAGCATTCGCCGGTTGGCTTTTAATGACCAAAGCGCCGGTTTTTTGGATTTCTTGTTTTTTGAGATTATAACGATAGCCAGCGGTATACAAAATCAAAGCTGGCGCGACAAGAACAAAAATGATTATAAATCCGAGGGCAATAAGGCGGCGAATTGTTAGATTCATAAAATAAATATATGCGAACTACGAACGAATACGAACAGGCGAACAAGAATGAAGTTGATGTTCATATTAAAGCAAATTTATTCGATTTTGCCAATTCCGAGCAGGTCTTTATTTTTTGTTATAAATGTGGTAATCTGGAATAAGAAATTAGGAGGGGGTAGTGAGTAGATTATAGGTTGTAGGTTTTTCGATTTTTTGGTTTTAATCCGTATATCCGTACATAATCCGTAATCCGTATTTTTAATTTTTATGCCAAAATTTGTGATTCAAGGCGGAAGACAGTTAAAAGGCGAAATCAGCGTCAATGGCGCGAAAAATGCGGCTTTGAAAATTATTGCCGCGTCGCTTTTGTCGAAAGAGGAAATCAAAATAACTAACGTGCCGGAAATCGAGGAAATAAAGCGTCTGCTTGAATTATGCGAAAGCGTCGGCAGCCGCGTCGAACGTCGGGGAAAAGAAATCAAAATGAGCACACCGGAAATTTTAACCACGGACTTGGCGCCGGAACTAGTCAAAAAAATCAGAGCCGCCCTGCTTTTGATTGGGCCGTTGTTGATTCGCAAGGGCGAGGCGCGCTTGCCGCATCCCGGCGGCTGCGCCATTGGCGAACGGCCGATTGATTTATTTATTGACGGCTTTAAACGGTTGGGAGCGGAGGTGGTTGAAACCGAGCAAGGTTATCATTTTAAAGCCGAGAAACTGCGCGGCGCGACGTTTGTTTTTCCGATTATTTCCGTCACGGCCACCGAGGTATTGATGATGACCGCGGCTTTGGCGGAAGGAACGACGGTTTTAAAAAACGCCGCTTGCGAGCCGGAGATTCCCGCGCTGGCGGAATACCTGAATAAACACGGGGCGAAAATCAGCGGCGCCGGCATGCACACCATTACCATTGAAGGAGTAAAAGAATTAGGCGCCGGCGAGTTTGAAGTTATGCCTGACCGCGTGGAAGCGGGCAGTTTCGCGATTCTCGGCGCGTTGCTGGGCGAGCCGTTGCGCGTCAATAATTGCCGGCCGGAGCATCTGGAAGCGCTCTTCGTGATGTTCGATAAAATGGGAGTTGATTACAAATTGGGCGAGAACTGGGTGGAGGTTAGGCGATTCAGTCCGCTGAAAGCGGTTAACGTCACGACCCATGAATACCCAGGATTTATCACTGATTTGCAATCAGCTTTTACCGTCCTGCTCACGCAGGCGAATGGTTTGAGTTTGGTTCACGAGGCGATTTTTGAAGGCCGCTTATTTTTCGTTGACAAATTAAAACAAATGGGCGCGCAAATTATCCTTTGCGACCCGCATCGGGCGGTTATCAATGGTCCGTCGAAACTGCATGGCCGGCATCTTGAAAGCCCTGATTTGCGCGCTGGCTTCGCTTTAGTTATCGCCGGCTTGATCGCTGACGCCGAAACAATGATTGACAATGTTTATCAAATTGACCGCGGCTACGAGAAGATTGAAGAGCGGTTGCGCGCGGTGGGAGCGGAAATCAAGAGAATTTAATGTTGATGATAAATAAAATAAAAATATTTTATGAATCCTCTATGCGAAGAATAAATGGAAAAATTTTTGTTACTTTCGTGGTTGTCGCGTTACTTATTATTTTCACTGGCGCGGGTTTTGTTTTGGGCAGGATAACGGAGGGCAAAATAGAATTTGAAATTAATCCTGAATTATATAAAGCGACGCCATTGCCGGAAATTTTTTCCAATACCGTTGTTCAGCAAGTTTGGAATATCATTCAGACGGAATATGTTGACAAAGACAAGATTGACCAGCGGGAAATTTTTTACGGCGCTTTGCGCGGATTAGTCAGCGGGCTCGGCGATCCGCATTCAGCGTTTTTGGACCCGGTGACCACGATGGAGTTTGACCAGGCGATGGCTGGCGCGTTTGAGGGAATCGGCGCCGAGCTGGCGATGAAAAATAACGTCGCGACCGTGGTGGCGCCGTTACCCGGCACGCCGGCTGAGAAGGCGGGATTGCGGCCGGGCGATAAAATTTTGGCGGTTGACGGCGAGCAAGTGGTCGGGCTGCCGCTTGAAAAAGTTGTCCGAAAAATCCGCGGTCCGGGCGGCACCAACGTTGCTCTGCTCATTATGCGCGGCGACGAGGAGCCGTTTGAAGTGGTGATCACGCGGGCGACGATTGAAATAAAAAGCGTTAAGTGGGCGTTCCGCGACGACGGTTTGTTCTATTTGAAACTTAACGGCTTTAACGGCGACACGAGCGATTTGTTGAATAAAGCGGCGAAAGAAATCAAACAGAAAAAAGCAGGGGGGATTATTTTGGATTTGCGCAATAATCCGGGTGGGCTTTTGGACACGGCGATTGACGTCGCCTCGTTTTGGATTGAAGATAAATTGATTTTAACAGAGAAATTCGGCGGTGGTCAGCAAGTCAATTATCGCTCGTCGAAAAAAGCGATGTTGAAAGATTTTCCGACGATTGTTTTGATAAACGAGGGCAGCGCGTCCGCCTCGGAGATTGTCGCCGGCGCTTTGCAGGATTACAAAAAAGCGATGGTGCTCGGTGCGACCAGTTTTGGCAAAGGGTCAGTGCAGGCGTTGCATAAACTGCCGGACGGCTCATCGGTGAAAATAACGGTCGCCAAATGGCTGACGCCGAATGGCCGTAGCATCA
This sequence comes from Candidatus Falkowiibacteriota bacterium, assembly GCA_016214755.1. GTDB lineage: Bacteria > Patescibacteriota > Patescibacteriia > UBA11705 > JABHMO01 > JACRNX01. Next base: position 17,544 of record JACRNX010000026.1, on the reverse strand, counting down.
ATGACGGCGGCATCAAGCCGGATTTGGAGATTAAGATCACCAAGGAAGACGTCGAAAATCAGAAGGACCCGCAATTGGAAAAAGCGGTCGAGGTGCTGTTAAAGAACAAGAAATAACGCGCGACGAGGGACGCGTAACGCGCAAAAAGAAAGTAGAATTTAGAAAGTAGAAAATAGAAAATAGAATTTTAAAACAAATACTCTAACAAACTTCTATTTACTAATTTCTAAATTCTAAATTCTGTTTTAAAATATGCGAATTATTTTATTAAAAACAATTGACAAACTCGGTCGGCGGGGAGAAGTGAAAAACGTCGCTGACGGTTATGCCAGAAATTTTTTATTAGCGCGCGGACTGGCCGCGTTGGCCACGGAACAAAACATAAAAAAATTCGCGCGGACAGACGAAGGTAAGGCGGAAGAAAAGACCAGCAAGACGAGTCCGACGCCGGAGCAGATCGCGGGACGCTTGCGCGGCGTTGTTTTATCATTTTCGGAAAACGCGGACGAAAATGGGACGTTGTTCGCCGGCATTAATAAAGAAAAACTAGCGAAGGCATTGTCAGAAAAAGGCGTTGAAGTTAAGCCAAAGCAGATTGAACTCAAAGAACCGATAAAAAAATTGGGAGAATATCGCGTTGAAGTTAGTGTCACCGCGGGAATTAAAAGTAAGTTTAGAGTTATAATTGGAAAGATTCAAGTCAAAAGTTAAAAGTCAAAATTCAAAATTACAAGTCAAAAACCAAAAGTTAGTCATAGACACGACCCGGAATTCAAGAGCGCTTTGAATTTTCAATTTTTTTTAACTTTTAACTTGCATTTTTGACTTTTGCCTTTTGAATTTTGAATTATTTTTATGTCCAAATTCATCTTCGTCGTCGGCGGAGTGATGAGCGGCGTGGGCAAGGGCGTGGCGGTCGCGTCCATTGGCCGTGTTTTGCAATCCAAAGGATACGCGGTGTCGGCTATCAAGATTGACCCATATATCAATGTTGACGCGGGCACAATGAATCCGACCGAGCATGGCGAGGTTTTCGTGACTGAAGACGGCGACGAGACAGACCAGGATATCGGCAATTACGAACGCTTTTTAAATACCAATATTTTGTCCGATAATTACATGACCACTGGCCGCGTTTACGAGTCCGTCATACATCGCGAGCGCAACCTTGAATACGGCGGCAAGTGCGTGGAAGTCGTCCCGCACATTCCCGAAGAGATTATCAGCCGCATCGTCCGCGCGACGAAAAAAGCTGACGCTGACATCATGATAATCGAAATCGGCGGCACGGTCGGCGAATACCAGAATTTGCTTTTTTTGGAGGCGGCGCGCATGATGAAATTGCAAAATTTTCACGACGTGCTGTTCGTTTTAGTTTCTTTTCTGCCGGTGCCATCGAAAATCGGCGAGATGAAGACAAAGCCAACGCAATACGCCATTCGCACTTTGAATTCCGCCGGCATCCAGCCGGATTTCGTCCTTTGCCGCGCCGCTTATCCGCTTGATGAAGTCCGCAAACAAAAAATCGCGATTTCCGCCAGCATTTTTCTTGACCATATTATTTCCGCGCCAGACGTGGATTCGATTTACGAGATACCAATAAATTTTGAAAAAGAAAAGTTAGGCGAAAAAATTTTAAAGCAGTTCGGTTGGAGCCCGAAAACCGGGGTTTGGAATTTAAACGATTGGGAAAGTTTGGTTTCTGTTATTCAGAGCGCGAATGATGTCGTGAAAATCGGCATTGTCGGTAAATATTTTAAAACCGGCGATTTTGTTTTGAAGGATTCGTACATTTCCGTTATTGAGGCGGTGAAGCACGCTTGCTGGCGTTTGAATAAAAAGCCAGTGATTGATTGGTTGAACGCGGAAAGTTACGAGGAGGATAAAAATCGGCTGGCGGAATTAAGCAATTATGACGGCGTTATTATCCCGGGCGGATTCGGCGCGCGGGGCGTGGAAGGAAAAATTTTAGCCATTCAGTACTTGCGGGAGAACAAAATTCCTTTCTTAGGTTTATGTTTCGGCATGCAGATGGCAGTCGTCGAGTTCAGCCGTCATGTTTGCGGTCTTACTGATGCTGTCTCCGGCGAATTTTGTCCCAATTCGACGACCCCAGTCATTCATATCATGCCCGAGCAAGTCCAAAATATCAGAGAGAATCGTTATGGTTCGACCATGCGGCTCGGCGCTTTTCCATGTGTTTTAGATGAGCGTTCAATTTGCTATAATGCTTATGGCGAAAAGCAGATATCCGAGCGCCATCGCCATCGTTATGAAGTCAATAACGTTTATCGCGATATTTTGGAACGCCATGGCCTGTTGTTCGCGGGGATTTCACCAGACCGTCGTCTTGTTGAAATAATTGAAATTCCGGATCATCCGTTTTTCGTTGGCACGCAGTTTCATCCGGAATTCAAATCGCGGCCGAACGCCGGGCATCCGTTATTTAATGCTTTTATCGAAGCGGCGATTAATCGAGTTTGTCGTGGAATGTTATTTTGACTGTAATTTCTATTTTCTATAGACGGTTTTCTTCAAAAAATTATAGAACGCGCCCCAACATACGTCGGGGCGCGTTTTGGTTTTGTTCATTATTGGTAGCAGTGGCGTCGGATTTATTAATAGTGGAGAATTTTTTTTATAATGTCTAATTCTTCCGCTTGATGCTCAAGAATTTTTTTTATGTTGTCCGCGCCGCAAGTCGAGCCCTCCAAAAGTCCGTTCATCCCCGCTTCCGCGAACCAGCCGCTGTCCAGCCAGTCAAAAAGCCATTGGTCGGTGTAGCGCGGGTCTTCCTGATTGACGCCGGCGCCGATTGTCCGTAGCCATTTTTGATTGAATCTTTCTTGCGAGCCGATGGGCGGCGCCATGATTATCGGCAATCCCAAAGCAGAATAAAAACTAAGTTCGCTGGGCTTGGTCCAAAGAATGTCCGTGTGTTTAAGCGCGCGGTTGAATTTCAGGAAATAATCGTGTTTATCGGTTCCAAAAATTATTTTTATTTGATGATTTTTTAATTCCAGCCGCAAGCCGAGACCGCAAATTTCGTCGTGGAAATACCGGTTGACGTCATTGTGGATGCCGGCGACCAAAATAATCTGGATTTTTTTCGCTTTGATTTTTTTCTTTAAACTGCGGACGATTTCGATTCCCAGTTCTCTTTGGGCGCCGGCGCCGCCGACAGCGAAAGTCAAGGTCAAAGGATGGTGCCGCGCACGCGGGACATTGCGTTCGCCGAGATGATGGCTGATTGTTTCATGATAACGTTTAACGTAGACCTTTTTGGTGTCTAAATTAAAAAGGCGATAACCGAGCTCGCGCCGCAGAATCGTTTTGTTGGCGCCGACTAATTCGTCGGGCAGGGGAAAGCCGGTGACGAAAATATTTTCTTGTTTTACGCCGTACATTTGCAGTCGCTCTTCCACGCGGTGGTTCGGGGCGAGGTATTTTATTTTTGAACGATGCGGATTTAAAGGCGCCCAGGCGCGGCTGACGTCCGTGTCAGTGCAAAGACAATAGATTTCTTCCGGATAATTAAAAATTTCCGCCATGAACGCGGGGATGAAAAAAGTGGAAATGATCGGCAATGGCTTTAATGCCAGTTTATCAATTAAATGTTTGCCCCATTGTTTTTTTTGGATCAAAGAATAGGTTTGTTTTAATTGAATCGTCGGTTTTGACAGGTCGCGTTTCGGGTAAAGCGGCTCAATGGCCTGAAATTCATCAAAAATGTCCCAAGCGATTTCGCCGATGACTGGAAAATTTTTGAATCGCGAAAAAAATTCATAAACCTGGCGGCTTTGTTGCCAAATTTTGCGGTCGCCGGCGAGAATGCCGCGGTAATTATTGGCGTTAATAATTTTCTCGTCTCGAGATAACGCACGTAAAGGATAGGCGGCCCGTTGGTGGCCATAGCCCATATCCACCGCGACGACATAGGCCTTTTGATGGTTTTTTGGCATAGCGAATGATTGAGATGATTATAAAACTATTTCGTTATGTCTTTATTTTATCACAAACATTGACTTTGTGTCCATTTTGGTTTAGTATGTTAGTAGTTTGTAGGTGGTAGTGAGTAGGTTGTAGGGTTTTAGGCTTTATAGCCGTAAGGCTTTACAGCTTTATAGCTTTTCGTTCGTATTTTCGTATGCGTTCGTAGTTCGCACATTTCGATTTTTCGTTTTTAAGTTATTTCGTAATATTCGGGGGTCGTCTAATGGCCCGCCGTCGCTAAAGCTTTGGCGGGCGAGCAGTAGCTTGTCGTTATTTTTCTCTTTTGCAATATTTTTTTTATTATCCATGATCGGGGGTCGTCTAATGGTAGGACAACAGCCTTTGAAGCTGTCCATCTTGGTTCGATTCCAAGCCCCCGAGCCAAATTGTATGTTCAGTGATAGGAATCGTAGAAAGCTAAATTATTTGGCAAAAGGAATAAATAAATTTATAAGTATATTAAGAACAATTTAATATGCCAAATCTTTTACAAGAAATATTTGGATGGTATGGACTTATTGGATTAATATTAAGCACAGTATTTATTTTCGGTTGCGTTATTGTAAAAAGAAGTATAAAGAGTTTTTTTTCTGCATTATTATTTTTCCCGCTTATTATTGCTTTTTGGCCCTTAGTGGTTTATGAGTGGGTAACGGGTAAACATATTTTGTTGAAATAATTTTTATTCGTAAACGGTGGTGAGTAGTAGGGGCAAAGAGAAGTCTGTTATAATTCTAAATTAGCTTTATCGGAAAAATTTAGTTTTTGAGATAATATGTTTAGTCAAAATAATAAAGAAATGAATAAAGAAAACGCGGTTTATGTTTTTATTGACGCTTCGAATGTTTGGAATGCTGTGAAGTCGGTAAAAAAGTTTATTGAATACAAAACCTTAAAAGATTATTTTTTAAAAAATTTTGACGCGGACAAAGTTGAGATTTTTTACTATGACGCTTATCCAAAAGCCGGGACAAGGGATTATAATTTGGATGGAAAACACAAGTTTTTTACATATCTTAAGAGAGGTCTTGGTTTTATCGTAAGAAAAAAAGAATTGAAACGGATATCTGTTATTAGTGAAAATGGAGAATCTATTATAGAAAAAGGGAATATGGACGTAGAGATAGTAATTGATGCTTTGCATAACATGGACAAATACGCCACGGCTGTCTTGTTTAGTGGCGACGCTGATTTTTTAGCACTGGCAAATTATTTGAAAAACCACGGGAAAAAAGTTTATATTTTTTCGTCAAAAGATAATATCTCCCACGAATTAAAAACGGGCGGGAATGGTTATTTCGATTTAAAAGATATAAATGAAATTTGGGGGAAAGATTTGAAATACAGAGCGAAGGAGCAAAACAAAACCACCCTCAATTAAGAGGGTGGCCCTGGGATGTATAACCCTAACGGTTCTATGGATAGAACCGAAAGACATTATCAGTATAGCAAAAGTAAATATATTGTCAATAGTCAGTGTGAGTAACTAAAGAGGTCGCGAGAGAACAAAATTAAATTTTTGGCTATAAGAGAAATAAATTATAAATTTTTGACATAACTATGGTTTGGTCTTACACACTCATCAGCGTGATTATCGTCAGTTTGGTATCCTTTGTCGGGGTGCTTTTTTTGTCATTAAAAAAAGAAAAATTGGAGCATTTTTTAATCTATCTTGTCAGTTTCAGCGTGGGCGCGATGCTGGGCGATGTTTTTATCCATATTATTCCAACCCTTGGAAAAAAAAGTTTTTCTGTCGTGAGTGGCATTTATTTTCTATTTGGCATTATCATCTTTTTTATTATTGAAAAAATAATCCATTGGCATCATTGCCATAAAGCGGAACATGAGCATTTGGCCAAGCCGTTCGCGCTGATGAATTTAATCGGCGATGGTCTGCACAATTTTCTCGACGGCGCGATCATCGCCGCCGCGTTTATGGCGGACACGACTTTGGGCGTGGCGACTGTTATCGCCGTCGTTTTGCACGAGATACCGCAGGAAATCGGCGATTTCGGCGTTTTGCTTTACGCCGGGTACAGCAAAAGAAAAGCTTTAGCGTGTAATTTTTTATCCGCACTGTTGGCAATCGTTGGCGGCGCGCTGACTTTGATTCTCGGCGTTATAGTTGACGGACTAACGTTGATTTTGCTCGCGGTCGCCGGTGGCGGATTCATTTATATCGCGGGCACAGATTTAATGCCTGAATTGCACCGCGAGTGCCGGCGTTGCAGGGCGGTTTATCAGTTAATAATGATCGCGGCTGGCATTGTTTTAATGTGGTTGTTGACGTTAGTGGAATGAATTTTAAAATGAAAAACGGACGAGAAATTGTGATTTTTCGTCCGTTTGATTGCTTTTTGTAGAGACGCCCCGACGTACGTCGGGGCGTCTCTACCATTATTCAATGAACATCAGCGGATTTGCGGATTTTCCGCCGCGGTTTGTCCGTCAATGAAAGTGATTATCGGGCAGACACGCTCTTTTTTCGCTTTGATATAGGCCGCGGTCAATTGATAGGCCGATGATTTTTTGACAAAGGAAAAGCATCTGCCAAATAAAGCAATAATTGCTATTCCGAGGAGAATAAACAATACCATTAGCGCTATTAATCCGATGACTTCTAATGCTACTGGGTATTGCCAACACAGGAAACCACACCCAGAGAGAATTATAGGATAGATTGGCAGAATATGGTATCCTTTGATTTTTGGCAACCAAGAAATTCGGCGATAGTCCTCGGGATTAATAAAAGGAACAGTCGGTGGAAAATAATATCCGCAAAAAATGACAGCAATCAGTTCAAATATAATTGAGAAGAAAATCGCTAAAGCGAAAAGGATTCCAGCTGAAATTGGGAAAACGGAAATCGCCAGAATGAAGCGCCAAAAAAATTGACAGAGATTCGTTTGATTGTTTTCCGGCGGTCTGTACCAAAGGTATGTGTATTTGTAAAGAGCGCTATTTTTTGAGATCGTCATTGGGCACCTCCATCGGCGGCTTGCCGACCAAATAAATGTTAGATTGTTTGTTTTGGTTTGTCAAATTTGATTGACAATAACCGAAGCGAAATGGTAAGGTAAATCTGGGATGATATTAGGCAATAATTTTGGTTCTTTGACAACCATTTTCCTATGAAAGGAGGAAAAAATGGTAACATTAAGAGTTCTGTTTTGGGTGGCGATTCTACTTTTTGCTTGCCAAGCACCGAAGACAAAAAACCCGCCATTTTCAGGTTCAAGCGATATTAATGATGATACTGCCAACGACGTAAAGAAGGTTTTTGACACTAATGCCGAGATGGACGTTGGTGTAATAATTTTTGAAGACATAATGGCAGACAGGATCATTATCGCGCCGATGGATGCAACCGACGCTGATCATATTGCTTTCGATAAACTGCCGTTTGACGAACAAATCGTGTTTATTGACGCGAAGTTTATGGATTCTTATAGCGATGAAATTTCTCCGTTAGAGACATTTGACGCGATTATCATTGTTGGGCAAGATAATATTCAGCAAAAAGACATTTATTTTGATGGTAATTCCGTTGACGCAGTAGTCATAACTTTTGACATACAGGATCAATTTGACACACAGGATCAAATGGAGATCGCCGCTGAAACGGTAGTAGTTGTTGGAGAATATTGCGGCGAAAAAATGACTGGGTGCGAAATTGCTTGTCCGCCCGAAAAGCAATGCCGAGAAAAACAATGTGGTTGCAAGAATAGTGATGAATTTGAGTGCGATGATGGCGCACTTTGCAACAATGGGCAGATTTGCGTCGGACTTGGCAGTGGAATTGACGGAACTGGTTGTTGTGAAAATGACAAACCGGTTACTTGTGGAATAAAGTGTTGCGAGAGTGGATCATCTTGCGAATTTGAGGACGGGATAGATTATTGCATCCCGCCAGGAAGCATTTATTGCGGAAAGGGTGCAATTTGTGATACAGAAACGGAAAAATGCTGGAAGAACGGATGCCTTCCGTCTTATTTTAATGATTGCGGAGAGTGGTTTTGCGAATCAGACGATGAGTGTGGGGAAAAAGTTTGGGAATGCTATAAGAATGAATGTTGGGGAGAGCTGGGTACATGTAGTACTGTTTGGGGATATGGAGCGTGTATAAAAAGCAATCATCCGGAAACAACTGGATATATTAGCATTTGTTCCCCCTATTGCAAAGAAAATAATGACTGCAAAATGAAGGGGAAAAACGTATGCTGCCAGAAAGTTGTTATTAAGTATAGTGAAACGTTGAGCAAAGAAGGAACAGTATGTGTGCCGAAAGGAGCTAATAATAGTTGTTGTGATATGTTTTTTGAATGTGGCGAAGGGTGTTGCTTAAAAGACGCGATTGGGTGCACAAAAGATGAGCAACAATGTCTTTATCCAGGAGAAATAGATTGCGAAAATGGCATGATTTGTCCAGAAGGAACTTTTTGTTCTGACTTACCTGGGTTTTTTTGCCCGCAAAAAGGATCAGCAAAGTGCGAGGATGGATATTATTGTCCACCCGGCAACGTATGTATTAACGGTGAAGAAAAGTGCTGTCCCTTTGAGCAAGAGATATGCGACAATGACAGTATTTGTTGCCCGGCAGGGTTCATTTGCCACGAGAAAAAGGGCATTTGCGTGCTAAAACCAGAATGCGATGAAGAAGCGCCAATAAAGTGTGAATACACTTGTTGCGCAAAAGATCAAATTTGCAATATGAGCGGAGATGCCTGTGATGATAAGTGCAAGCCGCCAACTCCAATCATCTGTTTGGATAAATGCTGCCCGAACAATTTTGAATGCGCCTGTGAAGAAATGGGCGGTGTTTGCAAACCAAAAGGCGCGGAAATGTGCGATTGCGAAAAAGAGATATTGTGCCCGGCGTCGAAAGAGTGCATTAAAAATGAAGAATGTATTGCTCTTGGTTATACTTGTAAATCACTTGGGGCGCAAGATTGTCCGGGTGCGCTTGAATGTTATTGTTCTCCCGGCGATGTTTGTACGAACAGCGAACCAGCATGTTGTCCGGCGGAAGCGCCGGTTCCTTGCGGCGATTTCTGCTGTCCGGCTGACGGGGATTCAAGCACAAACGATGAGTGCGTGCCATTACTTAAACAATGCAAGGCATCAGGCGAAGAGTATTGTGGAATAAAAATGCTTGGTTGCGAAGTTATTTGTCCGCTTGGCAAAAAATGCATGGATAAACAATGCGACTGCATAGACAATACTCAATTTGAATGCAATGATGGCGGGCTTTGCTTGGTTACTCAAGTATGCGTCGGAGCAGGCAAAGGAATTGACGGCACTGGTTGTTGCGAAAACGATAAATCAATCGCTTGCGGAATAAAATGTTGCGATGGCGGATCAACTTGCGCGTTTGAAAATGGCGTTGATTATTGCGTGTCAACAGGAGATGTCTATTGCGGGCAAGGAACAATTTGCGACGCGACTAAACAAAAGTGTTGGAAGAATCAAGCTGGCGTATTTGAGTGTATTCCGTCTGACGCGCATGACTGCGGAGCGTGGTGGTGTCCGTCAACCGAAGAATGCGCAGGCGCCATATTGAAGTGCTGTCCTGATGGCCAGCCGAAACCATGCACTGGTGAAAACGGAGCGGCGTGTTGCACGGATAAAGAAAATTGTTATGCTGGAATTTGCGCGCCTGATAAAAGCGCATATTGCAAGGGCGCATTGCCTAATAAGTACTGTCAGCCAGGTTACCAATGCGGATACGACAAAGACGGTTCATGTTGTTGCAATAAGGATACCTGCATGTCTTCGGGCGGACTTTGCTGCAGCAACTACAGTAATTTCGGCCATTACTGCAATGTCGGAAAACAATGCTGCGGCTCGGGTTGTATTTCTTCTATCGCAAAATGTTGTGTTATAAATAGCGGCACATATTGTCCAGATAATCATGAGTGTACTTTTTCAAAAAAAGGTTGTTACCCGAAGGGGACAACCGAATGTGACGAGCCGGATCCTGGATATTGCCAAGATCCGTATCCAAAATGTCAGCACAAGGTTGTTGGCGGACAAACGAAGACATATTGTTGCAAATATAGTAGCACTAGCAATTGCATAGAAGCATATGATCTTGTCCCATACAATTTTTCACCTCCGCCGGGACCGTAAACATAAAACAGGGAATCTTTTCTTAAACTTCTCATAGTCAAAGAAAAGATTCCCCTTCTTTTTGAGCTAATATTTGTTAGTTGAAAAAGGGGCGTTCTTTACAATATAACAAAAGGGAAAGGAGAATTCGATGAGATACCTGTTGTTTTTCTTTTTGGTTTTTGCGATGTGCAACAAACCGAAAACAGAATCTGTGGATTTGGGTAGCCAGAATGACGTCAGAGCAAGTAAACAGGAGGATACAAATTCGCCAACAGATACTGAAGTTGTTGATATTGATAGCGGGATTGATGATAGCGTAAAGATAGAAGAAATGTTTGATATTAATTCCAGCGATAAAAACAAGGGAGTTGATTCTACGGACGAAATAAAAGACGCCGTGTCAAGTGAATATGTTGTTGAGGACGGTTTCGCAGATACCCACGAAGCAGAGGTTGCTTTTCCTGAAATTGATGCGAAAAAGGACCAAGAAAAAATATTGGACGCGATTGGCGTTGATTCCGCGAATAATAATTTTGATGTTGACAGCGTCATTTCCAAAGTTGAAACTGAGGCTGATCAAGTTATAGTTTTTGATTTTGTTGTTGCTGTTAATAATGATGCAAAGAGCGAAACAACAGAGCAGGTTTCAGATGTCCCGAAAGTTATAGACGTAGACGCTATTTTTAATGATTCTGCGATTCAAGACAGTATAGCGGATTTTAAAAAGACCGATAGCTATTCTGAAGAGCAAATTGCTGATGTTGTTTCTTTGGCCGAAACGATTGTTGAAGCAGCAAGCGGAATGGATATTGCTATTTATGAAACAGCGCCACAAGATGGATTTAATCTCGCTGGCTGGGACATTGATTTTCTGGAGACAAACACCTTCCCTGAAACAAACACTTTTCCTTGCAGTGATATTGGTGGCTGTCCCCTAGGATTTATCTGCTACAACAGCGCGATTTGTTGCCCGCCGAACTTGCCTCAATTGTGCGGCGGACAATGCTACCCAGAAAACTGTGAGTGCCAAGAAGACGACATTTATACGCTTTGTCTTCCTGATGGCTGGGAGTATTGCGGAAAAGGAATTAGTTGTAAAACAAGTGAGGAGGACTGTGTTCAGGCCGGCGAAAAATTTTTTTGTCTAAAGAAAAATAAATTCATTTGCGGCGATAATCTTGTCTGTCAAAAAGGACAAGAAGAATGTCAGAAAAAGGGCGAACAATATCACTGTATCACAATCGGATTTGTGTATTGCAATGAAAAGGAGAATTGTCTCAAAGATTGGGAAATATGCGTGGATGGCGTTTGTTGTCCCACTGTTCAGCCGCTCGCGTGCGGAAAGACCTGTTGCAATTTGGGCGAGCAATGCGGCGATCCAGAGCAGGCAGTGTGTATTCCTGAAAAAGGAATATATTGCAATGGCGCGGTTTGCTGGGAAGGCGAAAAATGCGCGCCGGACGGCATGCCGATTTGCTATCCGGGGAACGGTGATTATTGCAGCGCTGGACGTTGGTGCAATCCGGGTTGGAAATGCACATCAACCAGTTGCTGTCCGGATGGGACGCCAAAAGAATGCGGCAATCTTTGCTGTCATAAAGATTACCAATGCGTTGGCAATGGAATTGCTTGCGTTCATCCAGACGAAGTGTATTGTCTAGAAACCGGAATTATTTGTTCTCCACTCACATTTTGCGCTTTGAGTGGAACTATTTGTTTGCCCGATAATACAGATGTTTGCGATGATGGGCATTGGTGCGAGCCAGGGATGTTTTGTTCCGGGAAAACCTGTTGTCCATTTCAAGAGCCAACATCTTGCGGTGATTTGTGCTGTCCAAAAAATTGGATTTGCGTTGAAAACGGCATTGATTGTATTCCGCCAGACGCGCAATATTGCGTGATAAATGGAAAATGGTGTCCATCCGGCTCAAAATGCGCTAGCGATGGCGAGTGCATGCTGTCTGGTTGGACAGATTGTAATACAGGACTTAAGTGTCCGTCTAAATCAGTTTGCAGTGCCAATGGCACAAAATGTTGTTCGGAATATCAGCCATATTGGTGCGGAGAAGAGTGTTGTGAAAGCGCGGGGCAATGCATTCAAGGTACAGGATTATGTCTACCCCCAGGAGCAGTTGATTGCAAGGGCGTTGGTCCGAATGACTATTGCCCAACTGGGACATATTGTGGCAAATACAGCTGTGTGGCGGAAACTCTCGAAGAGTGTGAAGGCGGATTCTATTGTCCTTGGGGCGCTTGCGGGAAGACGACTTGTTTGCCTTGGGGATGGGAAGAATGCGATGACGGACAATTTTGCCTGCCAAACACTTTATGCACAGAATATTGGGCTGGTCCAGCGTGTTGTCCGGATGAAAAACCAATTGCTTGCGTAGATAAATGCTGTGAAGAAGGAAACTATTGTTGCGGAACAGAATGTTGCGCGATTGGAATGGAGTGTTATGACCTGGGGACATTGAGTTATGATAAACATTTTTGCGCGCCGCCGGGAGTAGAAATCTGCGAAGCGACGATGAGTTATTGCGAGGAAGGATTTTTCTGCGGCTTTGACGGCACCTGTTTGCCGGATGAGTTGAAGGGCACAGAATTTGATTATTGCGGGGGCGGAATAGAAAATATTTGCAAACCAATAACAGTGTACATTCCGTTTTTTGGAGAAATCGTTGTTGGACAAACTAAATGCGCGGGATTTTGTTCTGATCATTGCTGTGAGAAGAAGCCTGAACCTGAAGAAAAATGCAATTTAGAAAATTGCCTGACTGAAAATGGCGGTTTGCAGACGCAGCCGTGTCAAAGTGATTATTTGGGCAATTCTGAAACGTGTTGCGCCAATTATTGGAATTTGAATGAAGAAACGATAAATAAAATCAAGAAATGTGCTGCTGGCAAATGTAACAATATTCAATGTGAAAAAAAGAGTAATTACCAGGTTTGTTGCGCTTATGACTATCCTAAAACCGTTGGCTGTTTAGCTGATTGCGTTGCCTCCGGACAACTTTGTCAAGATAGTATATTAACGAATTCAATAGACGCGTATTTGTATCCCATGGAGTCAGGTCTTTTACCGAAAAATGTTGCGTATGAAATAGGAGAACAGTGTCCTTCTGGGATGCTTCCAATGCCTCTTACCGGTGCGCAAGTTTATTTTAATCCTGCTGGTTATGCTCCTTTCTATGATTCAACAACCGGCATTTATCATGCTGAAGAAGAACCGGAAAAATGGATTCAGGCAGACCAAGGCAAGGAGCTGTTAGTTGTCATCGCAGTCTTGATCGTTGATAATTTAGAGGGCATAGATTGTCCGCACGGCCCGTACGCCCAATTGTATATTTTAATCCACCACGTTGGCGATGAGCCGGTTGATTTGAATCATTGGACATCGAAGCAAATAAATAAAAAAGCGGTTTACGGGTATAATAAATATCATTTAAAGGGACCCCTTTCGGGAAAGGATTCATGGAAGATATGTTTTTGTATAGGCCTAACTTTTCTTGATCTTTGTTGGGATGTAAAATGCTGGACAAAATATGAAGAATTTGATAGCAACGTGGAAGAAGAATGGGTACGCAATCTTTATGTGAAATATCCAGTCGGAAAAGCTGGCATTTATCAATGGGAAGAAGGCGAGGAAGCGATTTATGTTACCCTTCGCGAGTCGGACGGCGAACCCAAATTTGGTCGCGTAGATGACTATATGGGATTATCATTGGTATCGAAAGAAGCGACGAAAGCTCCTTGCGGGGCAGTTGTGCCGTTGTATCGTTATGATAATGTAAAAGAAGACAATGATAAAAATAATGATTGGGATTTTGACCCAGGCGGCACGGGACCATATCATTATCCAACCGGGATCATTGGCGGGTATTTATGGCTAAAGACTTTTACTTGTAATAATGAATCTGGCAATCCTTGTTGATTAATTCATTGCCCAAGCAGAATTCTGCTTGGGCTTTTTTGCTAGCGTTTTGTTTTGACATAAGCTGACCAATTTTGTAAGATAAAGGGGGTATGATTCATCAAGAAAACAATGTTTGTTGCCGCAACATCACGATTATCGCGCGCTACGTTCAGCAAATTCTTGGTAGCGATAACTTGTTGCTGGAAAATTTGCCTTTTTCCGTCGAATATTTGAATGATGAACACAATTGGGTTCCGTTGACCGTCTATACCGAAATAATAGAGCGGGCGATTGATTTGTTAAAAGATCCCGACGCGCCGTACAAAATGGGCTTGTCGGCGCAAGAGCTGGAATCATGGGGCGCGTTTCGGTATTTGCAAAAGGTCTTTGGCAGCGTAATTTTTGGTCCAATCGAGGTCTATAAACAAGTGGGTAGATATAACGAATTTTTTAATCGCACGAAGGACCTAATCGTGGTGAAGACGGGGAAAGACCATTGTTACATTAAAATAAAATTCAAAAATAATGTTAATCCGGTTGACGATTTCGCGAGCGACGCGTTTATTCGCGGCATTCTTTGCGGCGTGCCCAATATCTGGCATCTAGCGGCGGCGAAAATGGAAGAACCGCTTTTTGAATATGATATTGAGCGTTTACTGCGACAGATTGGGAAGGTATCTGATTCGGAAATCAGCGTTAAGGACAATAAATTATTTATTCGCGCTGAAGAATGCGGCCAGAAGATTATTCTTCTTTCTGAAATGGTGAAAGAAGGTCCATTGTTTCTCGGCCGATATCGGGAAATACACGCGAACGACCGGCTTGATGATTTTACCACGGCGATTTTAGTCACCAAAGATTTTCAAGTTAACGATAAGCTGAAAATAAAAAAGGGCCAGATCTATAACGCGCCGTATTTTATTTACAAATTGAATTGGCAATCATTAAGTTTCTGGCGCAAGCTATATCAGCTGACAGTCCATTCGTTCGTCAGCAAGCGCGCCTACCGCGAGGGGATTGAATCCCAGTTAACGACAATTCGCAATTACGTCGAGACATTGGAAGATAAGGTTTTGCAAAGGACGGAGCAGTTGAATCAGGCGAAAGCAGAAGCGGAATTTTGGCGCGCCAAAGCGGAAAATCTTCTTTATGCCATGTTGCCGCAAAATATCGTGGAAAAAATGATGAAGGGAAAGTTAGTCGCGGAAGAAATTGAGGCAACAGTTGTTTTCACTGATTTATCTGGCTTCACGGAATTCAGCCGCAATCTCGAACCCCAGCAAGTGTCGGATGTTTTGACGAAATATTTTACGAGCATGAGCGAGATTATCACCAAGCACGGCGGCTGGGTGAATAAATTCATGGGTGATGGGATTTTGGCGCTTTTTGGTCTGGAAGGAAAAACAGACGCGGGATTTGACGCGGTGCGCGCGGCCATCGAAATGCAAAGCAAAATGTCAGAATACACTTGGAAAATGCGCTGCGGCGTGGCCAGCGGCAAGTTCATCATCGGCGAATTCGGCACCAAGGACTTGCGCCGGTTTGACTGCCTTGGTCATGTCGTTAATTTGGCCAGCCGGCTGCAGAGCGAGGCGAAAGAAGAAGAAGTTCTTGTCTGTTCGCGCACTTACGAACAGCTTAAAACGCGATTCCAATTTTCCGAGGCAAAAAAAATTTCGCCGAAAGGGATCGGCGAGGTAGAGGTTTATAGTGTTAAATTTTAAATTCTAATATTTAAATCCTAAACAAATCACAATTTTCCAATGTTTTAAATTTAAGCAGTTTATAGAATGATTTGAAAAATTGTAATTTAAAATTTGAAATTTGTTTCGAATTTAGATATTCGGATTTAGAGTTTAGGATTTAAAATTCTTTATGCCGCATCCAGAATTACTTGCCAATCATGCTCAACCGCGAAGTCAAGCAATTCGTCGTCAGGATTGACGGCGATTGGATGTTTCACTAATTTCAAAAAAGGCAAATCAGAGCCGCTGTCCGCCAAGGCGTAACTTTTGGCGAGTTCAATGCCCGCGCGTTCCGCGAAGTCCGCGACCAGTCGGGCTTTTTCGTTTTTATAGCACAAACAATCGGTCTCGCCGGTGTAACAATGGTGGACGGTTTTTAATTTCGTGTCGAGCGTTCCCGTGGCGTCGAGGAAATTTTTGAATTCCCGCGCCAGCGGATGGATCACTTCCGAGACCAAGACGACTGAATGATTTTCTTCGACATGATCTTTGATGAGCGGAAAAATTCCGTATTGAATTTTATCCATCAATTTTTTCTCGAACGCGCGATGGATTTCGTGATTCAGTTCAGCGGCGTCCCAGCCGCGCAAAACCAAAAGCGCCTGCCGCATCAAGTCCGCGTGCTCAATCTGGCGCAATTTTTCCAGAAAAAGCCAGTAAAATATCTTGAACGCGTCGCGGCTGTGGATTTTATGGAGCCAGAAGAGGTAGGCGATAAGGTCTTTTTGCGATAGGCCTTGGTAAATTGTCCGATCAATATCAATAAATACGCCAATATGCTTACTGCGTTGGCGGTAATAGTTTGGCAAATAACGAAGAGGCAGTTTTTCCGCGATCGCGTGTTCAATCCGTTGGCGTAATTTTAGGACCTCCCCGCGCGCTGGCGTTGAAATTTTGTTTTGTTTGTTTGGCGGCTTGATTGGTTGGCCGAAGGAAATTAAAATTGCGCCTTGATAAAGATGGTGCTGGTCTGGGAAAAGTTGTTCGGCGTTGACAATCGAAACCGGAATAATCGGCGTGTGTCCGCTGATGGCGATGCGGCTGGCGCCAGTATGGAAATAATGCAGGACATGCAAAATTTCAAGATGGCCTTCAGGAAAGATGATTAGATTTTGTCCGGCCCGGAGATGATGTATCGCCTTTTGTATCGCTTGTTCTTTGGAATGCGCTTCTGGATATCGCTTATCGTCAATCAGGTCGCGCCGCACGTCCACTGCTTCCATTTTACGCATCCAAATCCGCAGAACAGCCGGGAATTGCCCGAGCGGCGCGGTAAATAAGATATTGTTTCGCCCCAAGATCGTCAAAAGCAAAAATCCGTCGAGATGGCTGGGATGGTTAGCGGCGAAAATAACGCCTTGCCTATTAACCGCCTCGTCCAAATGTTTGGTTTTAATTTCAATCTGGTTTAACCAAAAAACCGTTTGGATAATCCAGATCGCCGTCCGGCGCCATAAATCGCCGCGTTTTTGCCGTCTGACGAAATTTTCCGCGATTAAAATAAAAGGAAGAAGCGTTATTGTCATCAGCCCCAAATCAAAATTAAACATCCAGTGATGGAATGTTCCGAGTTTTTGATGAAATGATTTTGTCATGCTTTGATACTATTATACCATTTTTTAACGATGCGGGAAAGCGGTACGTGTCAAGCAATTAAGGAATGTTGCCGAACTCTTCTCGGCTCTGCAATTAAGAATGTTCCCAAACGAGGGATTATTTTTTTGAATTTTTCGACCTTTTGCTGCGCGGCTATTTGTTGTCGGTGTTGTTTTTTAAGGTAGA
>JACRNX010000027.1 GCA_016214755.1 Candidatus Falkowiibacteriota bacterium | reverse complement strand
AGCAAAAATCGCGATCCGCTTGTTTTTCGCGGAAAAAATTTTCATCGTAGCTATGGCTACGACTCAAATTTTTTCACGCTCCAAAACTTCGCCGCTCATCGATTTTTTCTTATTTCTTAGTGCGTTTTCATAATGTGATGCCCATAGGGACAGGTCGCGACCTGTCCCTACGATTTAATATAAACAAAAATCGGCGCGGATTTTTGTTTATCGTCATCAAGATAAACCATTTCAATCGGCCGCCAGAGCGGGAAATATGTTGAGTTGGTGATGACGACGGCTTTGCTTTTTAGTTCAGCCAAAAGTTTTTCTTCGAGCCGCGGCATGCGGGCGTTTGGTAAATAAGTATAGACAATGTCAGCGTCTTCCAGCTTTGCGTCAAAGATATTTTCCTTTTTGAAATTAGCGCGACTTCCATGAAGTCGTTTTTTAAATTTGGCAATCGCCACGCGGAGCCGATTATCGTCAATAGCAATAATTTTTAATCGAGGAAGTTCGCCGTTTATTTTTATCGCGAAATCGCCGCGGCCGCAACCGAGGTCATACAAACTTTCGGCGAAGGGAGCGTGCTTGGCGATTAATTCAATAATTTTTTTCCGCGCCGGCGGCGAGGTGCTCAAATCATTGCCCATGAAAAGCGAGTCGAGCATGAAAATAAAATAGGCGAGGACGGCGGCGGTTGAAATTGTCAGCAGGATGATAAAAAAAAACATAATCATTTTGCGTAGGGAACGCATATATGCGTTCCTGTTTTGTTTTGATTATAAACGAAAAGAAAGGAAATTAAAATAGGGAACGCAAATTTGCGTTCCCTACGTTGTTGATTTAACGGAGATTTCCGAGAATGGTTTGCATAATTATTCCGAATTCCTGAACTGTTTCCTCGGCTGAATTATACAATATCTCGAATGGGTAGATTTGCGGCGTGCCGTGGGCGCCGATGACGAAGTGAATCGCCAGAACGCCGCGGCTTTTCAGTTGGTGCGTTAGTTGACGCACGGTTTCGATGTCATCCGGACCATCGTCGCAGAAAACCAGCATCAGCTTTTGTTTTTTGCGCGACTTCGCCAGTTCTCCGGCGACAACCGGAATCATCTGGCTGTCAGAGTTGCCATGACTGCCTTCAGCGTTGACGAACCCGCTCGTGGCTGTGGGCAATCCGTAGTCAACAATGGCTGTCGAATCATAACCCCAGACGCGGCCTTCAACTTTGCCGTGGAGACAATTAATCGCTTCGGAAAAAAGCGCGACTAATTGTTTGGCGATATTGACTTTTTCGCCGCCCATTGAGCCGCTCATGTCAATGCAAAGATGGAGGCAAGCGTCAATGTCGCGGTCAATCACCAATTCTTTTCGATAACCTGAAAGGCCGGTGGCAATGCGCGCCACTTCGGAAAGGTCGAGGTCGCCTTCGTCTTGGCCGGAAAGTTCGTATTCAGACGGCGAATTCAATCGACGAAGCGCCTGCAACATGGAGTTGCTAAGATGAGAAACGCTTTGCAGAATTTCTCGGTAAAGCGCGGCATTGTCTGATTTGGGCGGCACTTTGATGACCGGCACTGTCGTTGCGAAGCCGACGGACAGCGGACCGGGGAAAATAATGCCCTTGCTTTTTAGATATTCGCCGAGCGATTTCAATGTTTTCGCGCGCAGACCGCTCACGTATCGCGCCATGGCGATTCTAATCGCTTTTAACAAAGCAGGATTGATTTGCCCGCTAGACGCGCCGGCGCCGAGCGCGGACGCGACAAGACATATTTCGATAAAGCGGTTTTCCGTTCCGTCCGCGCCTTGTTTTTCCGGCGGCTCGCCGAGAATTTCCCGAACGCGCTTGGCGGTCCAGAGCAATCCTTCGGGCGGAAGTTTTAGCAGTCGGCGCCGGGTGCAGTATTTCATCGCCCGGAACGTTTGGCGGAACCGCGGCCGGCGCGACCATTTACAAGCATAGAAAAAATCCTCGTACAAATCCTTTGGCGGAATCCGGCTAAGAAAATCGCGAATCGCGTCTTCATCGGTGATTTGGTATTTTGTCAGAAGTTGGGAATAGAGATGGCGCTTGCTTTCAGTGCAGACATATTGCAATCGGCGTCGAAGATCGTCGGCAAAACCAGGCGCGTCTTCGGCGGTCAAAATGTCATCTTTGCGGTCGAGGAGAAGATTCAAAAGAAGAACCAATGTTTCTCCGCCTTCATCAGCCGCTCGTTTTAAGATTTTCGAACCATAGGGAGAATGGCGGATATGGCCCGACTCATGATAAGCGACGCCATAACCGATTCTCCGACGGCCTTCGATGAATGACGCGGGCGAAAGATGAATCGCGGCGCGGCAATCCGTGGCGCCGAATTTTTCAGTCGGGTCCCAAAGCAAAGTAAATGGTTTTCCGACAAGGACGCCGATGTCATTGCAAAGCCGCGGAAATTCTTTTTTTAGAATTTCAACTGCTTTTTCTTCGTCCGATGCATCGTCTAGAGTTTGACGCAGTTCTCCCGTCAAAACAATTTTTAAGTTTGTTCCGTTCTTTGCCATTTTTACCTCCAAAAATAATTTTTAATGTTCATTGTGAAAATAAAGGGGCGTTTGGATGGGATTCCGACCAACGTAACTTGAACGTCACGACGCTCGGCGGCGTAACGTTCACGTTATGTTGCCGTTAGGTTCGTCTGAACCTAACGGGGAACCAGCTGTCCGTAACTGACCGCAATCTCGCTCGGTTTGATTCAAACCAAGCTCAAACGATTGCTGATTCCTTGTCAAAATCGACAAAGAATTTTAGTGTCGCCCTTCGAGAGCCTCAGGGTGACACTAAAGGACGAGCAAACACCCCTTTCAAAAATTAGAAGTATGAAGTTTGAAGTTAGAATTTTTCTCCAACTTCCATTTTTTGAAAAGGGGAGGAGTGGTGCACTCCTCGCATTCATGGTTTGGGAGGCCGATCTTGCTCGTTTCACGTGAAATTCACGTGTAAATCTCGCAGGGATTTCACGTGAGTTTCACGTGATAACATCGTGGATTCGGCTTAGCTATTGGCCTTTACTCGGTTTGGTGCAAACCGAGCTCAAACAGCCGCCAACCTCATTGTCGCACTTCGAGAGCCTCAGTGTGACAATTAAAGGTCAAGCAAACCATGAAATAACGTGTCGCGTTTTCAACTTATTTTGTTTTTGCCATGCCTTTCATGCGCAAAGCGGAAAAGGCCTTGGCTACTTCAGCGTTGGCGTCAGCGACTTCACCTTTATCATCAAAGGAGAGATCGCCCTGATACCAGCCAAGGAATCCTTTTATAGTCGCCATTCTCAATTCCATAGAATGTTTTATCATCCTAGCGACGGCGCGGCAGGCGCGATAGCTTGGCGCGTAGGTAATCTGGCCGGCGTTCGCCGCGTCGCGCAGGGTGCGCGCCACTTGCGCCACGGCCAACGCTTGCGCTTCGGAAACGCCGATTTCCTGTACTAGTTTGTTGACTTCGTAATCAATGGGCATTGGTTTCATTTTGAATGGAATGAAGCGATCTTTAAGCGCCTCGTCCACTTCAAATGTCCCGGTATAATTCGCGCCTTGGTTCATAGTGCCAATGAAATGGATATTGGGCGGCAGGTTGATGATTCTTCCGCCTTCGCTTGTGGAAATAGTCAACTGCCGCGTGTCGTCGAACAAACCGTGCAGACCTTCGCTTGATTTCGAGTGAACACGATTGATCTCGTCAAAAATGACGATGAATTGGCTTTCCAATCCTTTTTCATGAGCCGTGATCGCTCGTTCAATGTAGTCGAAAAGCGGCGAGCGCGCGAAATATGTCGATCCCTCATGAGCCGCGTCTGACCCGAAAAGGTCGGAGGTGCGCTTGATCATGCCAATGTCAACTTTGAGCGGTTCCTGCCAGCCAAGTGTTTTTGCCAGCATAAAACTGAAAGTCGTTTTGCCAGTTCCTTTCTCGCCGATAAGAATAACATCTGTTCCGTGGTGAATCAGAATCAAGATCGCACGCAGGTCGTCTTTCGGAATCCAAAAACCTGCTACTTCTGTGATTTTTTCCCAGTCCTTAAGTTCCTGAACTTTCGCCACTAATCGTACGGTGGCGATTTTGCGGGTCTTCTCTTTGCTCGTGCCGACAAGTTCCACCTGATAAATGTCAGCGTCATTGATTTTTTGAATCGGCGGATGGTCAAGTTCAAGACGATAACCGACCATTTCCCGTTCAACAAATTCCCAAGACAATCCTTGATGGTTTTTCGCTCGGATTCTAAGTAGGTCTGCCATGGTTGCCTCCTTTTTAATTTTCAATAATCAATTTTTGATTACGGATTACCGATTACGATTTTTCTGTCTTTCAGCGCTTCTTGAATTAAGAAGTTCTGAAAAATAGGGAGAAGGTGATGCACCTTCTCCGCGCGTTTCGACGGTGATGCGTACCATGTGACACCAGCGCAGCGCAGTGTCACTTGGCGGACGGCGGCGCGCCATACCCAACGGGTTGACGCGGCGCTGGACGGCTCCTGGCGCACCACAATAACCGCGGCCTTGCTTGTGCTGATACAGCACAAGTTTCATGCTTTTTATTCGCAAACGAATGGCATCCTATCCTGTCCTTTAATGTCTGTCCAGGCCAGGAACTCTTGGCAGAGTATGAAACCCGATATGACAAACATCGCCAAACAAGACATTCAGCCATTGCCTGCGAACAAAGCAGTCGGCCTGTCTGTGGCTAACAGACAAGTGCGATTGGCACAGCAATCAAGGAAACGCGCATTACGCTTTCTCTCCCCCCTTAAAATAAGGGGGGTAGGGGGGTTATTCTATCAGGAATTATTCTCGACCGCCTCGTGAGTTACGAAAATCTCTTTTTGAAAATTTTTCATCTAGAAAAATGTTCAAATAGAGTCCCTACCTTTTGATGCAAAAAGTAGGGAGAGCGTTTCGTTGGACGGAAGTTAGGGCTGGCTTTTTACTGAGGTAAAAAGTCAGACCCCGTGGCTTCCCTTTCGCTGACCGCGGCCTCGCTCGCCTTGCTCCAAGACGAGTTCAAGCGGCCTGTCCGTGTTTGCCGAACAGATGCGGTAAAACATCGCAGTCAAGGAAACGCGTTAAATATTTTACCCAGTTTGGAAGGTGCGCGGGAGTCGTGTCAGGTCGGGCGTTACGACCGAACTGACACGGGCTGACAGACCCTGTCTGTCAGAGGCGCAGCCCGGGAGCGTTGGCGCTCCTTGCGTTGACTATGGCCTGGCTCATTCTGAAACAGAATGAGTTCCCTGCTTCTACGATGTTAACTAATGGCCAAGAGCAATTTTGTCGCGGTCAACAGCGTCCTCGCAAGGTGGCATGATTGATCGCGCGACCAGCTCTTTTCGGGACATTTAGTCGCCATCGCTTTCGCAAACAGCCATTGACTTCTCATCACTGTCATCCTGAGCGAGCGACAGCGAGTCGAAGGACAAGCAAACTGGGTTATCTATATTATCCTAGTTACTCATGTCATCCTGAGGCTCTCGAAGGATGACATGGAGTCAAAATGGCAGCGATTCGCCGCAGTAATCTTTGGTGAGCTTCGACTTTTTCGGCGTTGGCTTCTTTCGTTTCGGTTTCGCTGTATCGGCGGACGGAATGACGGACAGATCAATATCTGTTCCTACTTTTTTAGGAACTGCTTCAATAGGAACAGCAGGAGCCGGTAAACGTTCAATCCGAGCGCGCGTTTCAATTTGTTCGACCAGAGCGCGCAGTTTGCTTGGAACTTTCTTCGGATAAACCTGTCGGATATATCCAATGGTTCCCATTACTACGCCGCGCTCTTCATCTGTACACGTTGATTTTTCAGCGTATTGGTGCAGTCGCGCGCGCAATTGATTAACTTTGCGCGGCGCCATTGTCATATGTCCATCCGCGGTCGTGGGAAGCACTATTCCAGTCACCACCGGCACTTTGCCGGTAAACGGGCTGTAGTACTCGGTCTTGTCTGGCCGCGTATGGGCGATAAAACCGTGTTTCTTAATTTCTTCGAGGACTTCTGTTTTGACTTCTTCTGGAATTTCATCATTTGACGAAAGCGTGAAATTGTCCGCATAGGCAGTCAACCGATATTGCTGGAACGGCGTGGAATGCTTGGCCGCGATTCCTGCCAGCGAGCGGTCCAGCGCGAAACAAACAATATCCAAAACGCGCGGCGAGGTCGGCGGTCCCTGCGGCAGGCGGTCATGCAGGCAGAGAAAATCTACCACGGCTTCCAGCATTATTTTTTTGTCTTCATCAGAAAGTGATTTATTCACTTCTTCTCCGAATTCAGAAATTTTTCGTTCAAGCGGCACTCGCAAATTGCCGCGAATGCGCGACCGGAACACGCTTGGAAACGCGTTGACCAAATCAATGCCGAAGACCGCTTTGGCGAAACCAGCGTGATGCTGGACATTAGTCATCATTGAACTGCCAGGTTGATTGCCATGCCGGATAAAATGCGCGGTTACGTTCGCCAAAAAGTTTTGCAAGATTCGTTTTTGCACCAACTTGAGTTCAGCGCAGGGAGCGCCGAATTGCCGGAATCCTTTGCCCGGCCCTTTTGATTCGCGCCATTCGCGATACGCTTCCTTTTGCCTGATCTTGGCGACGCAGAAATCCCATTCTGGTTTTGACAGGTGAAAGAGCAAGCGCAAAAGTTGCGCCAGCCGCTCCGGAATTTGCAGAATCGCCTCAAAATCTTTCACGTCTGTCTTTTGCAGTTTCTGCTTCTTTACCTTTTTACCTTTTGCCATTTTTCCCTCCGATTTTGGTTGTGAGGAACTGGTTAATAATGGAACACTTTATATTAGCAAAATCGCGAGAGAAAGTCAATAATAATAAATTTTTGCCAATCTGAAATGTTCGTTTATCCGCTAAATTATCTGTAAAAATCCGTTCGCCTTGTACCACTTGACTAGGTGCATCCAAAGAGGACTATTTGACATTTTTATTATCTTTGGTATAATCCTATATCTTCCTGATGTTCGCAGGATGTCCCAGGATATCCTGCATACGACGTCAGAAGATGGTGTCTCCCAGGAGATACTGCTTCAGAGAACTTCTCGACAAGGAGGGAAAAATGAGCGAGAAGCAAGTGCCTGAAGAACAGATCAAGTTCCTTCGTGAAAAATTGGCTGGTAACGACACGTTTGGCCGAATTCGCGGCCGGTTCCCTGACAAGCTCGGCGAGCTCGGTTCTGTCTTAGCGGACTCCGAGTCACCGACAGACTTCTGCCGGCGCTGGGATCAGTTCTGTTCGGACGTCCGCGTCATTGGCAATTTGCTCGCGTGCTTGAAGCGCGACGGGTGGAATATTGCCGCGACCGAACTCACCAGAGCTTTGCAGGACAAAACGTATTGTTTGCCAGGCGAGACGGTTCCTTTGCACGAAACAGAACCAGTCACGGTCGTGGTATTCGACTTTCCTCGGACACTTGCGATGATTCGCTGGATTCGTTGCGCTCATTGGATGAATCTCGATTGTTATCTCAATGAGCGCGACAACAGATTGACGGAAAATGACAAGGCCGTATGGAATAATGACTCGGTTGGTCAGCTTCTGACCTATCAACTCTTCGAAGCATTCCCGAATCTTGAGGACCACACACGTCAACGCCGCGCGCGGATGGACTACGAAGGGAGGGATCTGTGCAAGTCGTATCAGGAGCATGTGCTGAACGACTTCGACCACAAACAGTTGCTTGAAATCGGATTGCCACTTCACCTAGCATGGCAGACATATAACGACCATCTCGAACTCTTCGAACATTCTACCGGGGACCTTCAACGTTTTGGATACATTTGTCGCGCTGACCAAGCAGAAGTTCTATCCCGTTTCAGTCGGGAGCAACAGGAGCGGATAGCGACTTGGTGCGTGCGGATGCCGAAGATGAAAGACAATGATGACATCCACAGACTTTTCGTCGGTTTCCATTCCGAAGAAGCTCACCGGGGCCTGTGGCAGAACTCCACATACCTGACGAGTAAGGGTTGCGCTCATAATTACGGAGTCGTAATAATGTCCAGCGCGTTCGCAGAACCGCTGCGCAACCATACTGGACGACATCACAATAGTTACAGCATCTCTCAAGTTTTTCTTGGTAGCGTTGAAGAACAACTTGCCTTTGAGCTCGAGGTCTAACACACAATCCCGCTGAACAGATGCGTTTCATCTCATGGCGCGCGCTGTCCGGCGGGATATTTTTTTATGTTTGGCGGTTTGTCTATTTCTATTTTAATGAAATTTTTTGCGCTTTAATTTTCCGGCCGAAAAATTTACTGCCCAGCAATATAAATTTGTCGGTTAAATCTGTAGAGAAGAAACGAACTATTCTATTTTTGCTAATTTTTTTCTCAATCGCCGCATGCCTTTTTAGGTAGTCCTTTAATTTTTTTGGGACAACTTTCGCTTCTGAAATAATCGCCATGCCGGAGCCAATGATTTTTCTAATTTGATTTTCTAAAATTCCGTAATGAGTGCACCCAAGAATCAACGTGTCAGCACCCCTGTTTTTTATCGGCTTGAGATAATTTTCCAAGATTATTTTTGTTGCTTTTGAATTTTGTTCCCCTGCTTCCACGATAGGAACAAGCAAAGGACAGGGGTTTTGGAAAACTTTTATTTTAGGGTTGATTTTCATGAGTTCTCTCGCGAACGCGCCGGAGCACACGGTGCCTTCGGTCGCGATAACGCCGATTTTTTTATTTTTAGTTTTGATGATTGCTTCTTCAGCAGCTGGAATCAGCACGCCTAAAACTTTTTTGTTAGGGTAGTATTTCGGCAGATATTCTTGTTGAATTTTTCGAAGCGCGTCGCTGGAAGCAGTGTTGCAGGCAAAAATTATCAGCTCGCAATTATTCGCGAACATAAAATCAACTGCCTGCTTGGTGAATTCGTAGACAACTTCCGGCGAGCGCGTGCCGTAGGGAGCGCGCGCTGTGTCGCCCAGATAAAGATAGTCATAAGCGGGCAATTCTTTGACGATTCCGCGCAAGATGTTAATCCCGCCAAATCCAGAATCAAAAACTCCGATGAATTTTCGCTTGTGCTTGGACATAATTATTTTTTAAAATTTGCACCGAAGGAAGTGGATCGGCGAGGTAGATCGTCGGTTTTACCAACTGAATTATGAGTCATTATAAATTCAAGCACAAAGCACAAAATCCAAAATTCAAATTAGATACAAACCCACATTCAATTTGCAAGTGCAACCCTGTGGATAAAAAATTTTAATAATATTTGATTCATAATTTTAATTTTAACTTGTTCATTTCATCGGCAAACGCTTCATTGGGCGTTTGATAATTCAGAAGCTTAACCGGCCGGTT
>JACRNX010000025.1 GCA_016214755.1 Candidatus Falkowiibacteriota bacterium | reverse complement strand
TAAAAATAGTTCGTTTAGGACAAAGGTTTTCTTTTTGGACGGCAAATATTCAACCGGATATGCTACGCATAGTCTTTTTCCATACCGTGGTAAATTTCACCCCCAATTGATCAGAGCTTTACTAAATATTCTTGAGGTCAAACCCGGTAATGTTGTGCTTGACCCAATGGCCGGAAGCTCAACGGTTGCAGTTGAAGCAAATTTACTTGGCATTGATTCAATTTCTGTTGATTTAAGTCCGTTTTGTGAGTTAATGGGCAGAGTAAAAACTTTTTAATTTTTTAAAAAACAACAATTATGTCAACAAATCATAAACTTATACTTGGGAATTGCATGAGTATGGAAGAAATTCCCGATGGAAGCGTACATTTGATGGTTACTTCGCCACCATATTTTAATGCACCCTTTGATTATAAAGGATTATTCAAAACTTACGGACAATATCTCGGCGTATTAAGAAATTTTGCGCAAGAAACATTTAGGGTTTTACAAGACGGAAGAATCGCTGTTTTAAATATTGACGACATGTTAATAGACGGCGAAAAATTTCCCATTGTTGCTGACGCGACAAAAGTTTTTCAAGAAGCCGGTTTTAGATATAGGGACAGAATTATTTGGAAAAAGCCAGATGGCTATTTAAGAATTAGTCGTCGGAGTGGAGTCATTTTACAAAATCCCTATCCGATGTATTTTTATCCCGATAACCTACTGGAAAACATAATAATTTTTCAAAAGGGTAAATTTGATTATCACTCAATCTCTAAAGATGTGCGGGAAAAATCAAAAGTGGACACAAAAGAAATCCAAAAAAATAAATGGTATATGACTCTTTGGGAAATGAATAATGTAATGCCCGGCTCGCCATTAGAAAAAGGCATCGCGGCTTTTCCCGAAGAATTGCCATATCGCGCAATTAAACTTTTTTCTTACAAGGGCGAGACCGTATTGGACCCATTTGCCGGTAGCGGCACAACGATGAAAAAAGCGCGCGAATTAGAAAGAAATAGTATTGGTATTGAAATAAAAAAATCACTCGTTCCGGTTATTAAAAAAAAGTTAGGTTTTGATGGCGGCCAAAACACTTTTTTCACCGATCAAAACGACAAATTAGAAATTATCAACCGTAAAGCAGGAAAATATGGACATATTAGCTAAAATCAAAGGCATAAAATATAATCCGCTTCTTTGTCGGGATTTAGAAGTTTTTGACTACAAAAATTTAGAAAGAGCATTGGCTTCTTGTGCTTCTTTTATCCTTAATATCAACAAAGAAAATAAAGTCGCTATAAGTTGGTGGGTTTCAGCTAAACGCACCCGTTCGTATCCTTACACAAGAGTTTATGACACTTTGGGATTCTCTGGTAAAAAAATAACAATAATTCCAGTTGTAAAAGACGAGGGAAAAGAGGGCGACAGAGATTTTTTGCAGTGGGATACGATTTCGTTAATGAGTTTATTGGGAGTTTATGTAGTCATTGCTTATTACAGCGACGCCACAAGAAGCACGAGATACAGACACAAAATTACAAATCAGCGTTTTGATATTGATTACATCAGAGAACAAATTAAAAACATTCTTTCTTATCAATCGGACGCTCTACATTGGAATCTTGCTCATGTTGATAAGGTTGGACAAATCGGTGAAAAGGCGATGGAATCTTACGCTAAAATTTCTAAAAAACTGAAAGTAGAAATGCACTCGCGACAAACTGCGGAAAAAAGAATTATTGAACTTTTGAAAGGCAAAGATGAATTTATGAAGTTGTCGCGAGTATTGGCAGAAAAAGCTCAAAGGCGAGAACGATTGACTATTCAACCAAAAGAAAATTTATCGGGAACAAAAGCAATAATCACAATACAAAACTATTTAGGCGGTTATTATTATTTTACTTCGGACGAAGCCGAAGTTAAAGGAAATAATATTTTTCTAATTGAGGGCAAACATAGTAAAAATAATTCTCTACCGTCTTTGGAAGATATTAAAGACGGATTATTAAAAATGATTTTATTCACAAACTTGGAAGATGTAAAAATTGGTAGTAAAAAATATAATTCCGTCGCGGTATTAAAGTTATCAGTTGAAAATCATTTTTCAAAGAAAAATCTTTCAAATTCTCAAAAAGAAATATTTTCTACTCTGCAAAAAGAGGCGAAAATAAACCATTTTGAATTACGGATTTTATGAATATGACGGAAGACGCTAAAAAATTAATAACCGAATTTCGGAGCAAACATTCCGCGAGTTTAGAAAAAATTCCGGCAACAAGTGAAAAGCTACGAGAGGTTTGCGGAAATATTGAGCAAACTTGGAGCGGCTCTTTTGCTGGTTGGCACGGCAAGATGTATTTTCGCGACTTTCAAATACCATCGATTTATGAAAAATTTAGCGGTGAATGGGGCGGGATAAATGGTATTCCCGATGGGTGGGAAGAAAAAGGACCAGAAGAAGTGCGAATAAAAATTGAGAAGTTGTTCGGCGATAATTTTTCTGTAGAAAATTTTGAAGATGAAATAAAAGCATTACGCAAAGAAGCCGAAGCACTAAAAAATGAAATTACAATAGCTTTTTCGGCTTTTCCCTTTAATACCAACACCGAAAAGGAAAAAGGATTGTTTGCTCAAATTGAAAATTACGAGTTCGGAAAACTTAAAGGCGAATTTATTAGTGATAGATTGCCCAAAACTATGATGTCGCGCGATACAGAGGCATTACGGCAAGGCACCTGTATCGCTTCTTGGTTATATTATGAGGGTGTCGCACTTGAAGGAAAAAGTTTGAGCGAAGCAACAAATAATTTTTTAGGGTTGGTGGATAGGTTGGTGCGGCAACTTGAAATGAAAAAAACAAATATAGCCTCAACAGCTTCAATATCATTTGATAAATTGTCAGACTTACACTCCGAAATTTATAGCAAATGCCACTCTCTATATGAAAAAGGAGAATATGCGGAAGCAGTCGAAAAAGGATTTAAGGTTGTGCGAGATAAATTAAGAAAATTAACTGGGCATGAAACTGGTTCAGAAGCGTTTGGAAAAGGTAAACTACACATCAAAGGGGCGGCGGCTGCGAATGTAGATAAAGATTTTAACGAAGCGGTAAAATTTTTAACAATGGCAATTGATAACTTTCGCAATGAAAAAAGCCATACATCTGACGCAAAAATAGACGACCCGATACGAGCTTACGAATATTTACGATTGAGCAGTTTGGCGATGAACTTGCTTGAAGATACCGAGATTTTATCATAAGATTCAACAAAAGCCCCCGAAGCGAAGCCCCGCCGCCCTGCTCGTTCAGAGCAGAGTCCCGCAAAAAAGTTTTCTTTTCCTTTTAGAAGAAAAAGTCGGGCGCGCGCAAAATAAAAAATGTGAAGAAAACTTTTTTGCGGAACAGCGAGCGAAGCGAGCGGCGGCGGGGCGTAGCGTTCAAATTTCACAGTCCGGATTTTCGTCAAAAAAAGTTCGGATTTCGTCCAACAAACACCACCAATTTGGAGGTTGGAGGTTAGAGATGAGATATTGGAAAATGCCGACCTCTAACTTCCCATTTCAACTTCTCACCTCTATTTTTTGGGCAGCTAGCTCAGTTGGTTAGAGCGTCTCGTTGACGTCGAGAAGGCCACTGGTTCGAATCCAGTGCTGCCCACCAATTTAGAAATTAGAGGTGAGAGATTAGAAATTAGAAAGAAATTAGAAGAATACCTACCTCTTTATTTTAAATATTCTAACTTCTCATTTCTAACTTCTAACTTCCCAATTTATGGAGAGCGAAAAACATCGCTACCGCGTAACCATCACCCTCGAAGAAACGGATTTAGACGGCAAAATGCTCGACGCCGACGAGCTGGTTCATATTGTCGAAGTACTGGCGAAAGACGAAGACGAAGCAGTGGAACTAGCGAACAAGATGAACTTCGGGCGGAAGGTCATTAGCTATATTGATACACCTGAATTGGTGGAGTAAAAAAATGTCGCGCTAATAAAATAGAGACGGAACAATGTTCTGTCTCTATTTTATTAGCCGCCGCTTTTACTGATGCGGCGCCGCTCATTTTCATCCAAAACGATTTTTCTGGCGCGCACCGACTTGGGCGTGATCTCCACTAATTCATCGTCGCCGATGTATTCCAAATAATCCTCCAAATCCATTGCTTTCGGCGTATCAAAATGCTCCATCGGCCCATCGCCTTTGGAACGCATATTAGAAAGTTCTTTGGTCTTGCAAACATTGACGCGAATATCGCCCGAGCGGGAATTTTGTCCCACCACTTGGCCTTTGTAAACCTCCACCCCGGGTCCGACGAACAAAACGCCGCAATCTTGCACATTCACCAATCCGTAAAGATTGGTCGTGCCGGTTTTATGCGCCACGAGCGAACCCTGGTCGCGTTCGCGCCAATTGTTCGGGTCAGGCAAATAATCATAAAAATTAGTATTGATAATTCCGAGCCCGCGGCTGTCGGTCATAAATTCACTGCGATAACCAAAGAATCCGCGAGTGGGAATAATAAATTCCATATAGACAATTCCATTGTCCGCGCGCATTTCCCTTAGTTCACCCTTGCGGCTGCCTAATTTTTGGATCACCAGCCCGGACGATGCCTCCGGCACTTCAATAAACACGCGCTCGTAGGGCGTTAATTCTTGGCCATTCACTTTTTTGGTAATCACCTGCGGCCGCAAAACCTGCATTTCATATCCTTCACGCCGCATTCTTTCAATCAAAATCGCCAAATGCAATTCCCCGCGGCCGAACACAGTCCAGCCGCCGCCCGAATTTTCTTCCACGCGCAAAGCCATATCTGTGTCCAATTCTTTTTCCAGCCGTTCCCGCAATTGGCGCGAAGTGCTGTATTGGCCTTCTTGGCCGGCAAAGGGCGAATCGTTCACGATAAAAGTCATTTTCACCGTCGGCTCTTCAATGTTTAAAAGCGGCAAAGCCATGGGTGATTCAACATCAGCAATGGTTTCCCCGATATTAATGTCAGGCAATCCGGCGATGGCGACAATATCGCCGGTTTCAACTTCATCTGTTTCTACTTTGTCCAGACCTTGAAAAGTCATAATCGCGGTCAAACGGCTTTTTTTCATTTGACCCGCGCGATTGATATGCATGACTTCTTGTTTGGCGCGCAGACGGCCATTATACAAGCGCCCAGTGGCAACGCGGCCTTTAAAATCATCATGCGTCACCGAAGTAACGAGCATTTGCAACGGCGCGCCAGCGTCACCCGATGGCGCGGGCACGTATTTGAGTATGGTTTCAAAAATCGGACTGACGTCTTTCATTTTCGAAAGATCTGGCGCCAATCCAGCTAAACCGTTTTTAGCCGCGGCGTAAACGACAGGGAAGTCGGTTGCTTCGTCGCTCGCGCCTAATTCCACGAATAAATCAAATGTTTTATTCAAAGCGAAATCAGGCCGCGCGTCCGGCTTATCAAGTTTATTAATCACCACAATAATTTTTAAATTCATCTCCAAGGCCTTTTTCAAAACAAATCTGGTTTGAGGCATTGGCCCTTCTTTGGCGTCAATCAAAAGCAAACAGCCGTCCGCCATTTTTAGAACGCGCTCAACCTCGCCGCCAAAATCGGCGTGGCCGGGCGTGTCAATAATATTGATTTTCGTGCCAGCCCATTTTACGGAAGCGTTTTTGGAAAAAATGGTAATACCGCGCTCGCGCTCCAGTTCATTACTGTCCATGATCAGTTCACTGGCCGTGTCCTTGTGTAATTTGGTTTTAGATTGGCGCAACAAAGCGTCCACGAGCGTGGTTTTGCCGTGGTCAACGTGGGCGATAATGGCGACATTGCGAATATTGCTCATAATTATGGACATCACATTATGAAAACGCACTAAGAAATAAGAAAAAATCGATGAGCTGCGAAGTTTTGGAGCGTGAAAAAATTTGAGTCGTAGCCATAG
>JACRNX010000029.1 GCA_016214755.1 Candidatus Falkowiibacteriota bacterium | reverse complement strand
TGTAAATTTGAAATAAGAGCCGTCATTCAATTTGTTGATTGATTTTCCTGATGGGAAGACAGGGAAGTCAATGAAAAACGACGTGGTGGCGCCGGCCATCATATTCATCGGCATGGCATTCGCACCCATCATAATCGCTTCCTGCGGTTTGTATGAACCAAAATCAGAAGGTCCGCCGACTGCCATTGGACCCATACCCATCATTCCGCCTGTGGCTGGGCCTTTGAATCCAGCTGTGTCGCTCGCGTTCATTAAAATTCCTTTGCCCGTATTAGCAGTCGCGAGAACGCTGTTGTTCATTATGTCAGCGGCATTAGTGGAAACCGTAACAACAAACGAATCGCTGTTCGCCGTCCCGCCGGTAAACGCCAATCCGTCAATCTCCACTGTATTTGTCGGATAATCATAATCAATAGAAACTCCGGCCGCTGAAACATTCGCCGTACTGCCAGTTCCATCAGCGCCATAAGTAATAGAATAGTTCGACGGATTCATAATACTGGAAGTCCACATATTCGCGTTCAAGGTCGCGTTCGCGCCTGAAAGAGCGTTCATTGGTTTGCTGAAAGTAATCGCGCAGCCATAAGTGTCGCAATTCACGAATTCAACTCTCGGGTTGGTAATATCAACTGTCGTTGACATGGTAAATGAAAGAGTTGAGGTGGACGCAATTGCTGGATTTCCCGTAATATCCTTTATTCCCGTGCTGCCGCCAAAAAGGATTGAGACAGTGTATTTAACGCCCGGGCTCAATCCTGATGTTGGAATAATGAGAATTTTCCTGCTCATTAAATCATAATCAATCTCTGTCGGCACTGTCGTGGTGCCTGCTTTTAAGAAAACATTCGTGGAATTGACATTCGCGGGATTTAACGCTTTTGAGAACGCGAGTTCTATCACGCCCAAACTGGCAGAAACACTTGTCTCGTTAGCGGTGGGTAAACTGCTGGAAATAGATGCCGCGGCAATATCCGCGCCAGTGCCGGCGAAAAAGTCCGATTCATAGAAATTTTCACCCGGATTAGCTGGCGGACCAATCGTTAATCCGCTCGCCCCGCGAACGCCATTTTTTATTTTTAACCGATATTGACCGCTGGCAGTCAACGCGTTATCAATCAAATCAACAATCACGAACATCTTGTCCGAGCTTAACGAAATCGTTGCCACTTTTGTGGAAGTAACATCAGTTACTGTACCATTATTAACCGTGAATAAATTTATCGTTCCTTTATTCAGTGAATTAGAATCCATTGCTTCGCTGAATTTTATGAAGATGGCGTCCAAATTAGTCGCCACGTCCTTTTGCCCCATTGACGGCATAACGCCAGCAATGTAAGGGGGATTGAATTGACCTCCTTGCCACTCACCAGTCGCCGTATTATATTTTGAAGCCATTGTCTGGTAATTAACATCACTGGTCATGGAAGTAAAACTGCCCGCTTGCCAAAAACTCTCGTTTTCCGTGAAGCCAAACCCGCCGCTTGCGGCGCCGAAATTGAAATCAGTGCTTTGAGTGGTAAACATAAAGCTATGTCCGCCGCCCGGCTTATTGCCTTCAACTGGATTTCCGCCCAAGTCCTTCACTGCCGCTGTAATTTCAACAATATAATCCGTTGCTTTGGTTAATAACGCCGTCATCCACAACACCGCGACCGGCGCGCTGGTTGTCCCGCCATACTGGATTCCATGCACGCCGTTGCCGGTATCAACTTCAATGCTATATCCCGTTAAATTCGTCGCCGTGCCGCCGCTGATTTTTTTCAATTTGATATTCGCGGTCGCCGCGTTGCAATTGTCGCAGATAATAGATGCAGTATCCATAACCTGGTCAAAATAAATCGCGATCGGCGCTCGGTCGTAAACAATGTCAACCGGCGCTCCTTTCATTCCTTCTGAAGGAGTGGTCTTTGTCACTCGCGGAGCAACGCCATCGCCGCCCTGGCCTTCACTGCCTGCTTGCATGAAAAACTTCCAGCCAACAGATTGCGGATTATTAGCGTTGACTGACACGCCCCAAATTTGCGATTCAATATATCCGCCAGCAGTGGCAGACAAATTATAAATGCCATCAGGCAAATTATTGATAGTAAAAGTTCCGTCTGCTCCTGAAACCGCACTATAACCCGCTCCCTCAACGAAAACGCTGGCATTGGCAATTGTCGTCAGACCATCGCTTTGATAAACAGTGCCGGAAATTTTCTTTGAGCCGCTGGTGCTTGACACTGTAACGTGATAAGACGCCGCCTTGGCCTCAGTCGCGCTTGCGGCGCTTGGATTCGTACAGCTCCACTTTTCGCCGGTCATTGAGTCCTTCACGTAAATATAATAGTCAAGTCCAGCGGCCGCGATCGCGCTACCCGGGATATTAAATGTCACTTGATAACCCATAACGCCATTAACGCAAGTGGGGGAATCAGGCCAGACAATATTCGTCGCTTTATAGCACAAGTTTACGTTTGAAAATTGCGTGAAAGTATCTTCCATATCAAAAATTTTTGCTGGAATCGTGAGTGACTGACCGGCAACAGCCATGGAAACAGGCATGTGCTCAATCGTTGGAAGATTGTTTGTGTATCCGCCTTGCGCCATAAGAATGCCGGCCGTGCTTGTGCTTTTTTCCGGATTGGCGGTATTTGCCAATACAAAGTCATTACTATTGCTATTGCTGTCAAAAGCATTGGCTTTTGCCGCGTCAGACCCCGCCATTAATGCAGCCGTTGAACTGCTAAACGCTTTTCTTTCAAAACTGCCGTTTGTCGGCTGGGTACCGCCAATAGCTGTGCCTTCAAATACTTTCGCCATGTTGCCGATGCCGACTATATCCCTCACCGCGCCGTCACTGCCTGTCACAAAAATCGTATCGCCCGCCGCGAGGTTAATACCGCCGGCGGTAAATGGCTGGTTAGCGGAAAGTCCTTGTCCGTTTACGTTTTGATAATAATCATTCGTCTGATTGGCGAATAAATAATATTGTCCAGGCGTTAAAGTAACATTTGCCGCTGTCACTAAGGTGTTAAATGCTGTTCCGCCACTCGTCAAAGCAGTGATGGTGTAGCCATTAATGTTTTGTGATGTGTTGCCTGTGTTTTCAATTTCAATAAATTCATCCGTGGCCGCGGTGCCGCTTATTTTTATTTCAGTGATTTTTATATTTGAAGTTATCGGAACGGGAATTACAGGATAATTATCAGAATAAGGCATTGAATTGGCCGCGTCTTTTGGCGCGTATTGCGGATTGGAAGAAATCGTCAAATAATCCTCCGGGGTTAATGAAATCCGTGCGTCATTGTGCGCGGTTATTAACAATCTTGTCGCGTCGCCCTGAACCAGAGCCGCGCTCGCGATTGCCGAATTGTCAGTCGCGTTTTTTGTAGTTAAAACATATTTGTCAGCGCAAGCCGCTCCCGTGCATTCACTGGACGCGGCCTGCATTGTCCGGTCAAATTCCACGATTAATGATTTGTAATCGCGATAATACAAATTTCTTACGTGAGGCGCGGAAAACATACTCCCACCACCGGTACCAGCGCTATTTATCGCGTTCGTGCTTAATTGCGTTATCGAGGGAGAAATTCCTGATGTGACAATGGAATTGCCCGCGCCGGTTAAAAATGTAAATTTAAATGATTTTGCCGCCGCCGGAGTAGTTGCCATTTTTATGTTTACGAAATAATTCCAGCTTCCTGAATATGAAGTCGGCAAGGTCTCATTCACAATATCCAAAGTAGTATCATAAGTGCCATTCCCATTATCAGTCCAAGTCGGTTGATTTTCCCATGCTAACACCGTGTCGCCCACGCCCGGATCAAACCAACCATTTCCGTTCGCGTCTTTAATAATACACATACCCTGCTGGTCATTCGCGCCGCCCGCACCTGTCGCGTTAAACGCCGCCAGCATGGTGGCCGGCGTGGCGCCAGAACTGCCAATATCTTCAAATCTTACTTTAATTGAGTTCAAGGTTTCACCACCGCTGGCGGTAATTTTAAAAGCCGCGATGTCAGTCATCATTCCGCCGCCCATCATCCACGAACCGGTAATTTTACTTTCCGAAGCAACGGTAACCGCCGCTTGCGCTGGAAATAGGGGAATAAACACGCCTACGAAACCTACTGTCCACAGGATTGTCGTTATGGCGACAAATCCCGTGAAAATTTTGCTTTTTGATAACTTTCTCATACAAATTTAATTAATTTTTTACTTAATTATTATATTTAAATTCTATTTTTTATGATGTGCGAACTACGAACAAGTACGAAGTTACGAACAATAGCCAAAAGCCATAGAGCCGTAAAGCCGTATAGCTTTATGGCTTTATGGCTTTATGGCTGTACGGCTGTACGGCTTTCAATCCATCCGTGCCTACTCTTACTTTTCTAAAAATTTATTTACGTTCGTATTCAAAATATAAACCTGACTGTAAATCTGGTTTATTCGTTGCGCCGCGAGATTTTGATAGGTAATGAGATCTCGATTATAATTTTTGAGTGCCGCTAAAACCATAATAACAAAAATAAACTGGATTATTATAATTAAGACAAAAACACTTTGAAATAACCATTTCCGTTTGTTGAAAAAGATATACGCCCCCCCTATGAAATTCCAGAATTTAATCATATTAAATTAATTATTTTTTTGTCATCCTGAGGTGCGAGTCCCGCCAAAGGCGGGACGAGCCTCGAAGGATCTAAAATGATTTTTTATTATTTTTCTAATACTAAACCATTTGCCAATTTGTTTTTCATTAGCAAAATTTATCTTTCCACTGATATTATACTATTTTTTGACTAAAAGAACAATAAATTGTGGATAACTTTTAAATAAAAAATTAAAGATAATAGATAAAAGACACAGATAAAAAAGATAATAGATGAAAAACATTATTAAATTTTTTATCTTTTATCTGTATTTATTATTTTTTATTTTTAATCTTTTTTATAAACTTTAATTGTGTCTTTGCATTTTTTATTTTGTTCCCGCTATGAAAACGCAAATAAACGTCCTTCAGCTTTTTATTCGTCACGTGAGTGTAAATTTGAGTGGTGCTGATGTTGGCATGGCCTAAAAATTCCTGCACGAGACGCAAATCAACGCCCTGATTAAGCAAATCAGTAGCATAAGAATGGCGCAAGGTGTGAGGAGTCGTGTTTAGCGGTAAACCGGCAATTTTATTGTATTTTTTAATGATTGATTCGACGGACCGCGATGTAATCCTTCGCGAAACCGCTTTTTCCGCCCCTGGCTTGTAATTGACGAACAGCGCCTTATCAACGTCTTTTCTTGCTTGCAAGTACTTCGCCAGCCAGACGAGACAGCGAGACGAAAAATAGACCGCCCGCGACTTATTTCCTTTTCCCATGATAGAAAGCTCGAGAAATTTATCTTTAACTTTCTCGAAATTCTCGCGATTTAACGAAACTAACTCGGAAACGCGCAGACCGCTGGAAAATAATGTTTCCAAAATCGCGCGGTCCCGCAGGCCGATGATATTTTCGACGTCCGGCGACGCTAAAAGCTTTTCAATTTGATCAAATGGCAAAAAATGAATCGAGTGATTCGCGTTTTGTTTGGCTAGCTTAATTTTGTCAGCGGGGAGGGACAAAATATCCTTTTCCGCGAAATACGACAACAACGCGCGGAGCGCGATAAGATAAAAATTCTGCGTTTTTTTCGACAAAGATTGCTTTGTCTGTCTGGACAAAGTTTTTCGAGCTAAAAAAACGCGATAATTCCAAAGCCGATTATCGTCCAGCTGATGGGGGAGCAGGTCGTGAAGCTTGTTCTCTTTTAGCCAATCAGTGAATCGTTTCAAGTATCGCGAATAATTTTCCTGCGTTTTTGACGATAAACCTTTCTCAATGTCAATATAATCGAGAAAATTTTTGATGTGTTGGGTAATTGGTAGGGTAGAAGGTTGCATTTTAATACGGATTACGGATTTGTAAGGATGTACAGATTTTTCAAGATAGGACAAAATGCTTTTTTGATTTCTTTTTGTCATCCTGAACAATGTCATGCTGAGCTTGTCGAAGCATTGTTTCAGGATCTTCCTTAATTTATTAATTTCTTATTTTTTTAATTTCTTAACTTCGCACAATATAGATTAAGAGAAGTTATATTCATTATAAAATGTTTTGTCCGCGCGTGCAAAACGCGCGGTGGATAAGTTATGTTATAATAGCCTTTAGGTTGTAGTTTGTAGGTTGTAGTTTATTAACAAATTTGGACGGGATAGCTTATTGGGTTATAGAGTTATCGAGCTTTATGGCCGTAAAGCTTTACAGCTTTTTAGCTTTTCGTTCGTAATTTCGTATCAGTTCGTAGTTCGCACATCTTAGTTTTTCCGTTTCTTGGTTTTTTCGTTTTTCTGTCAAATTCGCCTAATCCCCCACGTTTTTCGTCAGAATTATTTTTCTTATTATTATTCATCCGCTTCCCGCCTTTTTCACGCGCCAATTTCTAGTGTCGTATAATATTAATAAAGGAAAAAGGGACAGAACGTTGCGTGTGTTAGAAATGTCAAAAGCAACGCGGCGAACGGAACGGAAAAGAGATGCGAACGCGCAACGAGCAACGCGTAACGCGGTAAACGAAAAAGGAACGCAAATTTGCGTTCCCTACGCCGCGTAAGGACAGAATAATTTCTTATAAAAATATAAAAACCGCTCACGTAAAGACGCAAACGGTTGTTTTCAATTGCCACTTTTTAATATAGGGACAGGACACTGTCCTGTCCCTACTAACGTCCGTTCAATCATGAACAGAACATCTTTAAGGCCTTTATTTGTCTATCAATATACTCTCTCGCTTCTGGTTCCGTCTGCTTTTCATAGTTGGAACGG
This sequence comes from Candidatus Falkowiibacteriota bacterium, assembly GCA_016214755.1. GTDB lineage: Bacteria > Patescibacteriota > Patescibacteriia > UBA11705 > JABHMO01 > JACRNX01. The sequence continues at coordinate 5,296 of JACRNX010000029.1, read as the reverse complement.
AAATCCTGAATTATTTTCAATTGCGCGTCTGCCGCAAGACCTTTTATCTGCAAAGAAACCACAAGCTGTTGAACTGCCGCGTCAGTGATTCTTGCCATATCAACCCCTCCCTTCAGCATTTATCTTTTATCCCCTTCTTAACGCTAATCCAACTGCGACCGCGAATCGCGCGCTCATTTTGTCCAACAAATTTGAAACAGGTCTTTGCGGGTCAATTCGAATATTTTGGAATGGATTAAATGGTATGATCTGCGCTGTCGGGCATTTATTCGCGCGCAACCTTGCTTCGAGACACGTACTAAAGTTGGCCGACGCTCCCCCGCCGCAAACATAAACCTTACCAAAATCAGAACAAATAGTCGTCGCGCAAAAGAAATCCAAACTTCGGATAATTTCCGTGACTAATGTATGATTGCATCGATCTTCTAGATTTCTCACTTCCCTCATAATCGCTGGTTCATTTGTTTCCTCGTCTTTCGCGGTTTTATAATGTTCTGCATCTTCCCAAGAAAGACCCAATGTTTTCATTATTTCTTCTGTGACTAAATCCGCGCCCATTGAAATATCTCGCGTAAACAAGATCTCGCCGTTTTTAATGATAACGATATTCATCTGTCCCGCGCCGACATTTGTAATTACGATATTCTCATCCTTCGGAAATCCATACGCGTGTTCAAAAGCGTTGACAAGCGCTGTCGCGGTTGAATCAACAACAACGCATTGGCCGCCGGCTCTTTCGACGACTCTGATGTAATCATCTACTACGTCTTTTTTCGCTACAACCAGACATATTTCCATTTGCCCATGAGAAAATGCATTAGCTGGATTTTCTGGCGGCAAAATAGCCACGTCCACATAAACGTCCTTAATATCAAATGGAATATACTGTTCTGCCTCATATTTTATTGCCTTGCGCAATTCTGCTTCTGTCATTCGCGGCAAGCTGATTCTTTTAATTAGCGTGCTGTGCCCTGAAACGCTTATGGCCGTTCTTTCAGCTATCCCGTTTAGTGCAATAAGTAATTTTTGCAATTGTCCAGCGACACAGTCAAAATCCACCATCGCGCCATCAATTATCGTTTCAGGGTGAAGCATTATTAATTCAGCGTTAACCAGTTCAAATCCCTCGTCAACTGGCTGAAGTTTCACGACCTTAATCGAATGACTGCCAATGTCAACGCCAGTCAATTGACTTGGAGCATCAAGCGATACTCTTGGCATTCTCGACAAAATTTCATCCGCCGGAATTTCAAAGCGCCATTGACGGCCGCCGAAATCAATTGAAATGCGCATTGACATGTCACCTAATGCGCCTTCTATTTGACGCTTACCGCCTTGTGTAAAATTGATTGCATACATTTTCCGCCTCCTTTCCTTGCCGTTTTGTTGTCAAAGGGCACCTTGCCTCTATCATCATAATGTTAATGTATGCGTTCGAATTTGTCAATTACCAAAAAGGAACGCATATATGCGTTCCCTGCGCCGCTCAAGGACAGAATAATATTCTGTCCCTACGATATAATTGTCTTATATATCTCGTTTATTTCGTCCTCATTTGTACATCTGTAATAATCAGTACATCTTGTATTTTGTACATCTTGTATTATCTGTACATCCGTATAAATCCGTAATCCGTATCTTTCATTTATAATACACCTTCTCCCCAAATCGCAAATCAATGTATTGCATTTTATTTAAATTATTTTTTATATTTTCCTGAAAAACAAGGACGCTTAATCGCGATAATTGCTCTTGGACTGGAAATTTCATGTTGAATTTGAACTGAATCCCCTCTTCTGTGTTTATGTCCATCATCTCTGCGTTTTTTTCCATGTTCGTGATTTTAACTTTATCAGCGACAATCGCTTTCACGCTATTAAATAATTCAACCAAATTCTTCAGCTCCGCGCTCGGTACGGCGTACTCCCCCACTTTCAACTCATTGTTCTGCAAATCTCTAATGACAATAAAACCATCGTTCTTTTCGCAATACTCAATCGCCAGCGCCGACGGATCGAGGTGAAAGCAAAAATTATTCGTCAACCAATTAATCACTGCTTGCTTTTCTTTTAAATCAATCGTTATTTTATTTAGCAATCTTTTTCTAATTTTAAAGTCGTCGAAATAATAACGTTCAAATATTTTTGTCTTCAATTCTTCTTTATTAAAAATCCAAAAATTATTATGGCGAAAAATCAGCATCTCCCGTCCATTTAAATAATCGTTGACAATGCTGTCAATATTTTCCGCTCTGATTTTTTCGAGTCCATTGATTTGAATTTTGCCGATCGTGAACAACGGCGAAAAAAACAAAAAGTAAAATAAGCAAATTGCGAAAATCAGCGCAAAAAAACCAAATAATCGGCCAGTTTTTCGCCTTTGTTTTTCTTTGTCTTTATGAAGCCGTATGTTTCTATAATCAGGATTGCAAAAATCCTTGTGATATTTATGGCTTATTTGAGGCATGGTGTTTAGAAACCATTTTTATTTCACCCTTCGAGAGCCTCAGGGTGACAAAGAAAACGACCCCTGTCATGGTGAGGCTCGCGGTTTTTGTCATGCTGAGGGTCTCGAAGCATGACACGCTCTTGTCATTGTTATTTTTTCCTGATTGTCCATGTATGGCCGCAATGCCTCCGGAATGTTCACGCTGGCGTCGGGATTTTGATTTATTTCAAGAATCGGGATGAGAATCCGCGGCGTGGCCACGACCGTGTTGTTCAACGTGTGGCAAAAATTAATTTTGCCGCTTTTATCGCGGAAACGCAAACCTAATCGGCGCGCTTGGAAATCGAGCAAAGCGGAACACGAATGCGTTTCGCCGTAATTTCCGCGGCTCGGCATCCATGTTTCGATGTCATTCATGTAATATTTTCCTTTGCCCATGTCAGCGGTGCAGATATTTAAAACGCGGAACGGTAAATTCAAACTTTGCAAAAATTCTTTCGAATTGTTCATCAATTCTTTGTGATATTTCACGCTTTCTTCGATTTCATTTTTGCAAATGATAAACTGCTCGACTTTCAAAAATTGATGCATGCGATAAAGTCCGCGCGTGTCCTTACCGTACGCGCCGGCTTCGCGCCGAAAGCAGACAGAATAAGCGGCAAAACGAATCGGCAAGTCCTTTTCTTCCAAAATTTCGTCCGCGTGATAAGCGCCAATCGCCACTTCCGACGTGCCAACCAGATACTTGTCGTCTTTTTGCAGATAATAAATTTCTTCTTCCGCGCCCGGGATAAATCCGGTGCCGACAAGCGCGAATTTATCAACTACCACCGGCACGGACATCAAGGTAAAACCCTTGCGCGCGATGAAATCAGCCGCGTATTTTATCAGAGCGAGCTCTAATCGCGCGCCGTCGCCTTTAAGTAAATACGAACGCGCTCCGCCGATTTTCGCCGCCCGCTCAAGGTCAATGATGTCTAACTCTTTTCCGAGTTGAATATGGTCTTTCGGCGGAAAACAGAATTGCGGCGCCGACCCTACCCTTTCAATTTCTACATTGGCGCTTTCGTCGGCGCCGATTGGCGTTTCTGGACTTACGTACATCGGCACTTCGAGCATCCAGCGTTGAAACGCCTCCTCAACTTTAGTCAATTCTTCTTTGAGCTTTTCTTCTTCAGCGTCAATAACTTTCATTTTTTCAAGTTCGACTGACTTTTGCGCCTCGTTTAACTCTGGCAGTGATTTCGAGAACGCATTTTTTTTTGTCCGGATTTCTTCGATTTTCCGCAATAATTTTCGACGGCTGTCGTCGGCTTGCAGTAATTTTTTGAACAACTGCTCATTGTCAGCGGCGTCTTTGGCTCTGATATTTTTTTGATTGGCGATTTTAATCAGCAAATCAATGTTTTCTCGGATGAATTTTATGTCTAACATAAATTTAAAAATATAAAAATACAATTCTTAATGTTCAACGCTTAATGTTCAATCTCTAAATCCAGTCCAAACGTCATTGCGAGCGAAGCGAAGCAATCTCGAGACTATAGTCCACTAGGATTGCTTCGTCGTCTAACTCCTCGCAATGACGAATTGGACGCGCGGCGCGTTACGCGTTACTCGTTACGCGTGTCTATCGCTAGGCAGGCGCGAGGCGGAGACACCGATACTGACGACGGCGTTGTCGTCAACCGAGGAGACGGCGACATTCAAACCGTCAGCTCCAAAAAATCCGACGCAAACACGGCAGCCTCGCAAAATAACATCCGAACAACGAACATAGATATTATCGAACAGCCGTTCGCCGGTGGCTAAAAAATGACCAATAATCGCATAGACCATCACTTGGGCAGTCGGCGTTTCTTCATATTTAGTAAGAAGGGCTTGCTGTTTGTCCCATGTCTTGTCAGTTGAATTTCCGACCGGCGTCTTGCGGACCAACCGCCACTCAATCTTTCCTCGGACTTTGGCAAAGGATTCTTTGTTATACCAGTTCCGGTTTCGTTCCCGAAACAGACTCTGGTTGCCAGAAACTTTGTCGCGGATTTCAAGAATCGAAAGCGGACAGATCGCTACGAGAATATGAGTGTCTTTACACTCAATAAGTTCCGCTTCGCTGAACAAAATCTCTGGAACTTTTTCCATTCGCACGCCCCATGTCTTTTCCACTTCTTCCGGACCGAGCACGTTCTCTCCGCCAAGCAATTCGCGCGCTCGTTCGACAGAAACATAAAGTTTCGATTCAAGATTGGCGTAAGCGGACTCCCCTTCTGCTTGGAGTTTTTTGACAACAGACAGACCGTCTGCGTCGTCTGTGTCCTTCACTTTTTCGTACTCAAAAACTAACCGCTCCTTTAAAGTTTGAAGTTGTTCGTATTCTGTTTTTATTTGTTCACACAAAGAGGACATATTTGAATTTGTCATCCCGAGCGGACCACGCACTCGCAAACCATCCGGATCCTGCCCTGAGCGAGGAGGAACGACGAGTCGAAGGGAAGGATCTCATCTGTTTTAGTCGCAGATTCCTCCACTCGCTTCTCCCGCTAAAGCAGTATCGTCTCGGTCGGAATGACAATGAGGGTAGCCGAAAGACGAAATCTCTGCCTACTTTCTGATTTCTGACTTTGGGACTACCTCTGCGAAACGACGCCGACACGGCCAAACCGTACATCGGGATACCACCTGTAGACAAGCAAACCACTAAAGTAAACACGGCCAACAAACACGAGAGGGCCGCCGGACGAGGAAGCACGAAACCAATCATAATTGGTCATTAAAAATCCTCTGCATTCTTCATCGTTTAATCTTAGCGCTTTTAGTTTTTTGAACCGCAATATCCAGTCGTAAATTATCT
>JACRNX010000011.1 GCA_016214755.1 Candidatus Falkowiibacteriota bacterium | reverse complement strand
TTGAGAATAAAAGTGAGGCATTACGGCTCGTAAAAAATTTTTTACATGTCATGGTTCGAGAGTCCTTCGATGAACTCAGGATAAACTCTCACCATGACATGTCGTGATTGATTATTGTTTTCTGTCATTTGTTACTATTTAACTTAAATTTAGCGTGAAAATTTCCGTTTGTATTGACTTTATTATTTAAAGATGATATAATGTTTTGTTTGATGATAGGGTATTCGCAGTAGCAACAAAAGGTTGAAAAACCAAAGGAGAAGTAAGATGAAAAGGGCATTGTTTATTCTGTTTTTGTTCTTTTCCGCGTTCCTTTTTGCGTGCGAAATTCGCACCCTGCCGTATCCGTACTGCGCGTCTGACTACGATTGCTATTCGAATGAGTTTTGCGGACAGGACGGGTACTGTTACGCCAATCACGGATATGGCTACTACGGCGGGTATTACTACGGGCATGGTTATTACTATGACCCGTATTACTGCCACTCTGCGAATGATTGCGCAATGGGCGAGTACTGCGGACCAGATGGGTACTGCTATATGTACCCCGGCTGTCACAGCGACGCGGACTGCGGCTCGCCGAAGTTGTACTGCGCTATGGATGGGTGGTGCTACCCAAAGCCTGGTTGCAATTCAACTTACGAATGTCCGCAAGGCGCGATTTGCGGCACAAATGGGTTGTGCTACGATGACCCGTCGAAATGCGGTTCTGCGAACGACTGCGGCTATGGCGAGTACTGCGGAGCAAATGGCAAGTGCTACGCGGAAGATGCGGCAGACGATGGTTGTTACTCCAACTACGATTGCCCGGCCGGCACATACTGCGCTACGGACGGGCAGTGTTACAAACCGCCGGAATAATCAAAAAGCGCCGATTCCAAAGGAATCGGCGCTTATCTTTTTGTTTATCGTTTTTTGAATTACCTGCCTGACTCCGTCATTGCGAGGAGCCCCGCCCCACAACTGCGGCGCGGGGCGACGAAGCAATCCCAGAGCTTATTGTCTCGAGATTGCTTCGTCGCTCCGCTTCTCGCAATGACGGAATCGTCCGCGTCGAAGTTTTATATCGAAGATTAAGGATAACAAGTATTGGTCATTTAACAAGGTGAACGCGCAGGATTTCTTCGGCCTTGCGCGGGTCGGACTTGCCTTTTGTTTCTTTCATCACCAGCCCGATAAAATATTTAATCACCGCTTCTTTGCCGTTTTTAAATTGCTCGACTTGTTCCGGGCTATTTTTTATTATTTTCAAAATTATTTTCGCCAAATCAGCTTCGTTGTCCACTTGTTTTAAGTCCTTTTCTTCCATCACCTGCGACGGGTCGGCGCCGGTTCTGACCATTTCTTCGAGGATAATTTGCCCAGCCGCGCTGTTGATTTTATTCTGATAAACCAAAGTGATGAATTCGGCGAAATTTTCCGACGTAACTTTATTTTCGTTAAACGCGATATTTTGTTCGTCCAGCAACTTTAAAAATTTATTAATCAGCCAGCCGGCGGCTGATTTAACGGCTCTTTTTGAATGCCGCGCCCAAATTTCTTCTTTTGTCCCTTCGGCGGTTGAGCACAGCCATTCCTGAAGCTCGGAAATTATTTTTTCAACATAATCCGCCGAGTCCTTCGTCGCGGTTAAAATTTTTACCTCTTCATAATTTAAAGAATACATTTCAACAAACCGCTGACGTTTTGCTTGCGGTAATTCCGGCAGATGAGCGCGAACCGCGTCAATGTCTTTTTTCGTAAAGGTAAGCGGCGGCAAGTCGGGCTCGGGAAAATAACGATAGTCGGACGATTCTTCTTTTGAGCGCTGGCTGACGGTTTGCTGTTTTTGGTCGTCCCAACCGCGCGTTTCCTGGGTTTGCGGCGGCTTACCGTCGAGCCAAAGTTCTGTCTGTCTTTTTATCTCAAAAGCGAGCGCGCGTTCGAGCGCGCGGAACGAATTGATATTTTTTATTTCCGTCTTCGGATATAAATTAGCGTCGCCTTCTGGCCGCAAAGAGATATTGGCGTCGCAGCGCATTTGGCCTTTTTCCATGTCCGCGTCAGAGATTTCCAAAAAACGCATAATCAGCTGGAGCTCCTGTCCGAAAGATTTTGCTTCATACGGAGAACTGAAATGCGGCGCGGTTACGATTTCAACAAGCGGCGCGCCGCCGCGGTTAAAGTCAATCAAGCTTTTGTTTTTTTCGTGGATTGATTTCGCCGCGTCTTCTTCAAGGTGCAAACGGATAATGCCGATCCGCTTAAGCTGGCTTGCGTCATTGAGCGGAGCGCTTAGTCCGTCTCGCGCGACATTGTTAATCGCGAGATAACCATCGGTCGCGACTGGTTCGTCAAATTGCGAAATTTGATAGCCCTTCGGCAAATCAGGATAGAAATAATTTTTCCGGTCGAATTTTGAAAATTCAGCGATTTCGCAATTCAAAGCCAGAGCCGCCTTGAGCGCCATGCGGACAGCTTCTTCGTTGACTACTGGCAAAACGCCCGGATGGCCAAGACAAATCGGGCAAATATTTTCATTCGGCTTTTCATTTTCAGAGTTATTCAAACAAGCGCAAAACATTTTTGTTTTGGTTTTGAGCTGGACGTGGAATTCAAGGCCGATTAATGTTTGGAGTTTCATAGACGGTTTTCTCCGAAGCGCTGGGAAATGTTTTTTGTCATGGTGAGAGTTTATCCTGAGTTCATCGAAGGACTCTCGAACCATGACAAACGAATGATTTTTGTCGCCCTTCGAGAGCCCTTCGAGTACCTCAGGGTGACATTCCTCAGGGTGACAAAGGGGCGGGCGGAATTTACACCGAGCCCTTCGACTCGTCCCGCCAATGGCGGGACAAGCTCAGGATAAACTCCGACGAAGTACCCCAGACCCCGTGGTATGCACGTTAAAAGCAAGAAATACGGATTAGAGACGATAATTAAGCACCCTTACTATTAAATAGTTTACCAAAAAATTTTGTAAAATGAAAGAGCAGAACTTTTTGAAGTCCTGCTCGCGTTTGCTTACGGCTTTTGTCCGCCGTACTTTTCCGTTAATTCGCGATAACAATGCCGGCAGACGGCGCGGTATTGTTCATCGCCAACTAGGACTTGCCCGTTTTGCACTTGATTGCGGACGCGAGTATCGAGCCAGCTTTTGCTGGCGTTCTGCGAGCCGCATTCCATGCAAACTGCCAGTTCTTTGTCGAGCCGCTCTGCTTCAACCATCAGCGCCGGCATTGGACCGAATCCTTCGCTGGCGAATGTCTGGTCAAGTCCAGCGACGATAACGCGCAGATGATGCTTCTCCGCCATTGTTTTACAGATTGCCACCAATTCAGAAGTGCAAAAGTGCGCTTCTTCGATCAAGACAGTGGAAATTTCCGGTGTCAGGTGTCCGAGTATGACCGCTGGATTATTCCACGGAAATTCAATGGCTTTGAAAATTCCGCCAGCGCGCGTCACCACTTTATTTTGCGTGTCAACCTGTTCGTTAGTCGCGGTTATCGTTACTTGCCGCCGACCGCGGTCAGGCACGAAAATCAGCGCCTTTCTGATTTTGGAAAGCAATTCTTTTTCTACGCGCTTGAGCGCTTCCTGGCTTTTGCCAGAATACATACAGCCGCAGATTACTTCGATCCAGCCATCGCGCACCAAAGGATTTTTCGCCACGTTCGCCTCCATAGTGTTAAAGGTCCAATAGTTCCGCCGTTGCCTGCCAAATTTTTTCGTGAATATCGTTGACTTCGCCTTTCGCGTCAATCAGCGCCCAGTTTGATTTGATTTTCGCCAGAGTCAAATAACCAGTACGTACTTTTTTATGAAATTCCAGTTTCTCGCCGTCAAAACGGTCGTTTTTCAATTCGCGCTGAATTCGTTTCAATCCTTCTTCTGGCGGCAAATCCAGCAGAATCGTTAAGTCCGGCTCCAGTCCGTGGGTGGCGAAGTCGTTTATTTTTTTAACTTCATCAAGATTAAATAAGCCGCGGCCGAAATGCTGATAGGCGAGGGTGGAGCCGAAAAATCGGTCGCAAACAACGATGTCGCCGCGTTCAAGATGGGGGACAATCACCCGTTTGACGTGTTGCGCCCGCGAAGCGAGAAAAAGAAACAGTTCTGTCTCCGGCGTCATGTCGCGGTTTTCCGGATTCTTGAGCAGTTCGCGGATTTTTTCCGCGATTGGACAGCCAGTGCCGCCCGGTTCTCTCGTCAAGTAAACGTTAAACCCATTTTGCTTTAGCTTGTCTGTCAGTAATTGAATTTGGGTGGTTTTGCCCGCGCCTTCGCCGCCTTCAAACACGATGAATTTGCCTTGGTAGTTTGGCATAGTTTAAATTAAAATTGAAAAAGGAAAAAAGAAAAACGAAGAAGAAAAACGGAAAAACAAAAAAACGAAAGAACTAAAAATTTACAACCTACTCACTACAACCTACTCACTGTCCCGTACTGCCGAACCCGCGCCTTGATTTTTTATTCATCGAATTGACGCGTTCAAATTTCGCGCGGCTGAATTTGAGCAGCATCGCCTGCGCGATTCGTTCCCCCCGTTTTATTTTCACGGGTTTGTGGGTAAAATTATACGCTTCAAATTGCCATTCGTCTTCATCGCCGCAAAAATCTCGGTCAACAATACCGACGCTGTTCGCCATCATCAGTCCCTTTTTTATCGGCAAACTGCTGCGGGCGGCCATCAAGAGAAAATATGACTTCGGCGTTTTAATAATAACATTTAAAGGAATAAGCGCCAAATTTTTCGGTGGAATTTTGATGTCAACGCGAGAATATAAATCAAAAGCGACCGAACCTTTGGTTTTGTATTCAATAGTATAATCCGCCATGGCGATCGGGCCGCCCTTTTCAATGTTTTCAATTTCCGCGAAGTCGCGCGCTCTGGCCGCGTCAATTGTCGCCGGCCGATTGCGTAAATTGACGTCATCGCCCGCGAGAACGCGGCCGGCTAACCGTTCGTAACGCAATTTGGGCGGCGCGTAAACCGCGACCACCGCCAGCCGGTCGCCGTAATATTCTTTCAATTTTTTGTATTCAGACCAACTATACAAACCGTCGGCGACTAAATTTTGCGTTCGCAGGATGTCGTCAAATTTTGGAATATTCAAAATAGCCATCGCCGCCATGCCATGTTCTTCGCGCAGTTGTTCGCGAATTGGCCGCTCGTTTTCTTCGGTCGGCGCCAGTCCGCGCTCTTTGACGATATCAAGCACGATTTGGCCGAAGCGGCAGAAGCCCCAGTCTTTCTGGACGAGGTAATCGGCGACCGCGCTTTTGCCGCTGCCGGTCATGCCGACGAGGGCGATTATTTTATTCATAAATTAAAAATGCAAAACGAAAAATGTAAAACCACAATTAAAAATAAAAATCAAAAATTTTTCATTTTACATTTTACATTTTTCATTTTTTAAACAAATATCCTGCCTCCCTCGCCGCGCGTCCCAGTCGTCGAGTTCAAGATCGCTGTGCAGGGCGATGAACGGAAATTTTTCTTTTAGCGCGAAGTGCATTTTGTGGGCGATTTTTCGCAATGTCGGATGGACGGCCTGGCCGGAGCGGAGTTCAATCACGTAAACCGCGGCCGGCAGTCCGTAGGTGACGCGGCAGGGGACATTGAATCCCAGAGAAATATAGTATTGCTTGATTTCGTCATCTACGGGAAGAGCGTTGATTCGTTCAGTTTGTTTAGCGATAAGCTCCCGCGCTTGCTCTCGAATTTCGTCCGGCAATTGTTCCAAATACCAATTATTGAAACCGTGCTTAGTCGTCAAAAGCGGCATGCGGCAAACGCCGTTGCGGTGCCGTTGAATGTCGCGGAACGAACCAAAATCAAGTTTGAAATCAAAAGTGATTAAACCCAGTTCTGTCAAAAAATGGGGTAAAAGCGCTTTGGCTGGACGCTCGGCCAGCATTCTTCCGTAATTTAAAAGTTTAAAATAGCCGATGTCTGTCGTCATTTCAAATTCCGGACAGTCGTCGTTTCCAAAATAATTATTTTTATTAACAGCATCAGCCAGATATTTTTCTTGTTCTGGATAAAATTTATGGCAAAAACTGCTGGGATATTTTGCTTGGAGTTTTTGATAAATATCGTCCGCAATTTGTTTAATTTCGGAAAGTGGATGATGGCGCAGAAATGATAATTTATCAGCCGCTTGGCGCAAATTCGTGTGCCAGGAAAGCTGAGTGGTGATGCCAGCCGGCAGAAAGCCGCGCGTGATATCAAAGGCGCGCGCTTTAACCGCTTTGTCGTAAATCGCCTCGTTTTCATCGGCCTTTGGCGGAAAATTTTGTCTGACGCGCGCCTGAATTTTTTCCTGATTATCAACGTAAAAAGACATCCAATCGTCAAGAATTTGTTTTGACGCCGCTGAACCAACAGGGTCAATAATCAGCTGGCGCGACATATCAACATAGCGCGTGCTGGTTTCTTGGCCAGAATAAAGCGGCCAATCCTGAATCGCTTTGTCGGCCAAAATGCTCAATCGCTCGATAAAAATCGTCGTACTGCCGCAATCAGCGATGCTTTTGTGGCCATAGCCGACGTAAAATTTTTCCATGAATTTGCCCGAGCCGGCTTCTTTTACTTTATCAACGTGTTTGACGACTGATTCCGGCGAGCGCGAATACAACGCTTGGAGCATGGCCGTGTCTTCCGGCGAGAATTCATCGTAAATATAAATTTGGGCTAATTGATTTTCTGTTCGGCAAGCATGATTGTCGCTCAGCGTCTTTTCTGTCTGATTGTTCGTGTTTCCGTAAGCGAGAACAGTTTGATTTAACAGATCAAATTGGACGCCAGCTCCTTTAAATATTTTTTTACTTTGTTCGCTCGCTTGATAATCAAAAGCGCAAACAACGCGGCTGATGCCGGCGTTGATAATCATTTTCGCGCAGGTGTAGCACGGCGTCATCTTGCAATAAAGTGTGGCGCCTTGCAAAGACATGCCGAATTGAGCTGCTTGGCAAATCGCGTTTTGTTCGGCGTGCGTTGTTCTGATGCAGTGCTCGGTCGTCCGTCCGTTTTCGTCAATGACTGTGTGCATCTCATGTCCGATTTCATCGCAGTGGGATAGTCCTTTCGGCGAACCAACATAGCCGGTGCAGATAATTCGTTTGTCGCGGGTGATGACGCAGCCGGACCGGCCGCGGTCGCAAGTGCCGCGACTGCCGACCATTTCCACGATTTTTAAAAAATATTCGTCCCACGGAGGTCGTTGGTAAGAATTTTTCGTTTCGTCATTAGCGATAGGCATATACAAAAACGCACCCTCCTTTTTTACGTTCGTTCAATTAGTGATTATATTTTAACAGATTGAAAAACACTGGCAAATGGAGTTAGTCACAGGTAAATGAATCGCGGGGATGACAGATTACGGACGGGAATGACAGATAAATACAGATAAATAACTTGACAGGAAGAATAAGCCATGCGATACTTTTTTGTTGTCAGAAAATCTGACGACTATTGCCAATGGCGGCAATAAAATAGAAAGCAGGTGACGCCAATGGGAAAACCATTGTCCCCACCGGGAAAAGTAGCAGGCATGACGTCTGGCCAAATTGAAAAAATGGTTGACCTATTCCGAGCGCAACTGCGCAAGCACGGGCATGAACTGCCTTCGGAGTATGTGCAACAAGTGCTCGGCTGGCATGAACTGGGCAAAGAACTGCTCGCGGTCATCCGCAAGCGCGTGGAGGTGGTCGGTGGTATAATCGTCAGGCACGTCAAAGTAGATCGTACTTTGGGCGGACAGGCGCTTCTTTGTTCTCTCACAGGTTGGGAGAAATACATTGACCGTGATGTTGCTAATAGCATGCCGCAGGGCAAGGGGAAAGAAAAGGACGTGTATTTTTTCCAGTGCGACTATGATATCAATGATGATGTGTTGGAAAAAGAATATGAAGCCCGTGGCCTTGTGCCTGACATTTACGCTCAAATAAAAGTGAACATTGACAATCCGTCGTTTGTTGTCTAGCGCTCAAATTGCACGCACTGGCGCGATACTAATGATAAATGGTGTTTCATTATTTTCCAACGTAACGCCATCATGCAGCGTAGTGTGTACGTTTTCCGCGCCGAACGCATCTGGCCTAGTGGAGTTTGGTTCGGCGGCGTCCGCAAGTAGAGTTTTGTTCTTATTTATTTGGGACGGATAGTCCTCATGTTCTTTTAGACATCTCATCCTCGCATTAAACTCTGAACGAAGAAGCTGACGCGGGGATATTTTTTTTCAAAAAAAACACGCCAGGTTTAACCCAGCCGTGTTCGTAAAATAATTGTGTAAATAATCAATGCTCATTGTCACCCTGAGGCACTCGAAGGGCGACAATTGATGTCAAACAATGTCATGCTTCGAGAGCCTCAGCATGACATTATTTAGGATGACAAACAAAGAGGCGCCCTGCTGTCTAAATTTGCACTTTAATTGCCTTGCCCATGGTCGAGCAGATGACGACTTTTTTCAAGAAGATGCCTTTGGATGATTCTGGTTTTGATTTTTTAATCGCCTCGAACAGGGCGGTGAAATTGGCAACGAGTTTGGCGCTGTCCATGCTGGCTTTGCCGAACGCTTGATGCAGATTCGCCGTGTCGTCGTTTTTATAAGCAATTTTCCCTTTTTTTAATTCTTCAATCGTCTTTTTTAAGTTCGTCGTAATTGTTTCGTTCTTCGGCGTTGGCATCAATCCCTTTGGTCCCAGAATTTTAGCCAACGGAGAGATTGTTTTCATCATGTCAGGGGTAGCGATAGCGATGTCAAAATCAATTTTGCCGGTTTTTTTCAGCTCGTCAACATCTTGTTCGGAATAGACAATGTCAGCGCCCGCGTCCTGCGCCTCTTTTTTGCGGTCAGCGGGAATAAAGGCGGCGATCTTTTTGCTTTTGCCGAAGCTGTGAGGCAGAACTAACACGCCGCGGATTTGCTGTTCGCCTTTTTTTGGGTCAATGCCTAAGCGGAAGTGCGCTTCCAGCGTTTCGTCGAATTTCGCCTTGGCGTTTTGTTTGGCGATTTCAATCGCCTCGGCGATGGGATACGTCTTGTCTTTTTCAGTTGTTTGTTGAAGTTTTTTAGTTTGTTTGTTTGGCATAAATAGAAAATAGAAAGTAGAATCTAGAAAGTAGAAAATAGAAGTTTGTTGGTAAACGCTTTTCTGAATTCTCCCATTCTAGATTCTATTTTCTAGATTCTAAATTCTTATTTTATTCAACAGTCACGCCCATCTGTCTCGCCGTGCCGGCGATAATTTTCATGGCCGCTTCGATGTCATTAGCGTTTAAATCCGGCATTTTCTTTTCCGCGATTTCGCGCAACTGCTGTTTGGTGACTTTTCCGACTTTTTCCTTGCTTGGTTTTGCCGCGCCCTTTTGGATGCCGGCGGCTTTTTTTATCAGTTCCGACGCCGGCGGCGTTTTCATGATGAAACTAAAGGTGCGATCCACGTAAACAGTAATGACAACGGGAACGATTTCACCGGCTTGATTTTTCGTCGCGTCATTGAATTTGTTGCAAAAATCCTGAATGGCAACGCCGTGCTGGCCCAACGCGGGTCCGATTGGCGGCGCGGGCGTCGCGCGGCCGCCGGCGATTTGCAATTTGACTTTCGTCAATTCTTTCTTCGGCATAAATTATTAAGCGCTTCGGCATCTAACGGACAGGTGATTCATCACGTTCGTTAAAATCAAAGCAACTTAGTTTAGAAAGTAGAATTTAGAAAATAGAAAATAGAATAAAATTTATATTTTTTTGACTTGCAAATAATCGAGCTCAATCGGCGTTTCGCGGCCGAACATGGTAACGAGAACTTTGACCTTGCCGCGTTCATTATCCACTGATGAAATTTTTCCTTCGAATCCTTTGAACGGCCCGTCAACGATTTTCACCGGCGTGTCAACCGTTACCTCGATGATGTACTTCGGCTCGTCAACGCCCATCCGCTTGCGCAGTTCCTCGATTTCTTTGTCGGCGAGCGGGGACGGAACGTTGCCGGTGCCGATAAAACCGGTAACGCTCGGCGTGTTACGGACCACGTACCAGGAATCGTCGGTAACGGTCATTTCCACAAAAACATAGCCGGGAAATATTTTTTCGGTGATGATTTTCCTTTTGCCGTTTTTAATTTTTATTTTTTTCTCCGTGGGGATGAGGATGTTGAAAATTTTATCCTCCATATCCATGGATTCAATCCTTTGGCGCAGATTTTCCGCCACGTTTTCTTCATAGCCGGAATAAGTGTGGATAACATACCAGCGCCGGCCATGCTGTTGAATTTGCTTTGGCATAAGTTAAAGATAAAAGGTGAAAAATAAAAGAGAATAAATACAAATAAAAGATAAAAAATTTTTACATTTTTGATTTGTGTTTTTTATTTATTATTTTTAACTTTTTATTTTTACAGGAACAGCGTCAAAATTTTCGAGAACGCGAAATCCAAAACGCCGAGGAAGGCGGCGACGAACAAGCTGATGCCGATAACGATGAGCGTGTGTTTGGTCGCTTCCGCTCGGGTTGGCCAGGAGACCTTTTTCAATTCCGCTTTGGCTTCGATTAGATATTTCACGAAACGGGTTTCTTTTAAATTCATAATAATGTTACAAATTACAAATTATTACAAATATACAAATTTTAGTATTGAATATTTGTAACATTTGTAGTGATTTGTAATTTTGTAACCGTAATTTGTAGCTATCTAAAAAGGCCCTTTGGCCTTGATGTCGTTATTATAGAACAAAATAAAAAACAATGCAAGCAAGTGGTGTTTGATAGGGGTTGTTCAGTCCTACCGCCTACACGTAACGTTTCAACTGATTGTTAACAACTCGTTAAGATATTCTATAAACAAAATTACAAATTACAAGCACCAAATCACCCCAGTAGCAGAACTTCGTTCGCTACAGGGCAGGCAAACAAATTCGAAATTACAAATTCACCCTTCGAGTGCCTCAGGGTGACAGATTGTTGTCATGCTGAGGCCTGTGCTGAGTTTATCGAAGCGTTCTCGAAGCATGTTATTTTGGATTTGTGATTTGTTTGTGATTTGTAATTTGTGGTTTGTGATTTATCCATTTAAACATCAAGATTTTTCACGTTTTTCGCGTGCGTTTGGATGAAACGTTTGCGCGGCGCCACGTCCGAGCCCATTAAAACGTCAAAAATTTCATCCGCTTCTTCCGCGTCTTCAATAGTAACTTTTTTTAGCAGGCGATTTTTTGGGTCCATGGTAGTTTCCCAAAGTTGTCCAGGATTCATTTCGCCGAGGCCTTTGTAACGTTGGATGGATAAGCCCTTGAGCGAAGAAAGATTTTCTTCGGTTGTTTCTCCTTCGCCGTCCGTTGATTCAACGGGAGGGGCGGCCGGTTTCGCGGACAACCCGATGGTTGTCCCTACATCCGTGGATTTTTCTTTCTGCAGTTTTTTCATGATGACGTCCAGTTCCGCTTCATTAAAAACGTAATTTGCCTCTTTGCCGCGTTTGATTTGGTAAAGCGGCGGCTGGGCGATAAAAAGATGGCCTTCGGTAATGAGCGTCGGGAAGTGGCGGTAAAAAAGCGTCAACAGCAAAGTCCGGATGTGCGAACCGTCAACGTCGGCGTCGGTCATAATAATGATTTTACTGTACCGTAATTTCGTCAAATCAAATTGCTCGCCGAAATTCGTGCCGAGCGCGATAATCAGCGCTTTGACTTCATTGTTGGAAAGCATTTTATCCAAACGGGATTTTTCAACATTAATAATTTTTCCGCGGAGCGGCAGAATCGCTTGAAATTCTCGATTGCGGCCCTGCTTGGCTGAACCGCCGGCCGAGTCGCCCTCGACGATGTAGAGTTCGCAATTTTCCGGCTCGCGCGAAGAGCAGTCCGCCAGTTTCCCCGGCAAACTCAAGCTGTCCAGCACGCCTTTCCGCAGGACGGTCTCTCGCGCGGCGCGCGAAGCGCGCCGCGCGGTGGCGGCGAGCAGGGCTTTGCCGATAATCGCTTCCGCGTCTCGCGGGTGCTCCTCCAAAAAAATTTCCAGATATTCGGAAAGCACGCTGTCAACCGCCGGCTTGACTTCCGCGTTGCCCAGTTTCGCTTTCGTCTGACCTTCGAATTGCGGATCTTTTATTTTAATGCTGATGACCGCGGTCAGTCCTTCGCGCACATCGTCGCCGGACAGATTTTCGTCTTTTTCTTTCAAAAGTCCGGCTTTGCGAGCATAATTATTTAAAGTCCTAGTCAGTCCGGTTCGGAAACCGGCGACATGCATGCCGCCTTCGGGATTCAAGATATTGTTAGTGAATGCGAGCAATGTTTCGTCGAACGATTCAGTGTATTTAATCGCGATTTCGATGTTCATGTTTTCCTGCTCAAGCGCGCGGTCAACGTAAAAAATATTTTCATGCTTAATCTTGTCCTTGCGGTTTAGTTGTTTGACATACGAAGCGACGCCGCCTTCAAAATAAAAACCGTATTGTTTTATTTTATCTTTGTCGCGCAAATCAAGGCAGATTAATCTGATGCCTTTCGTCAAATACGCTTGCTGGCGCATGCGCGTTAGGATTTTTTCCCAGCTAAATTCTAAAACCGTGAAGATTGCCGAGTCTGGTTTGAACGTTATCGTCGTGCCTGTAACATAGGCGTCTTCAGGACTAAGCGGGTCGGGATTTTCTTTGCGTCGGATAGAACCAATCGGTTTCACTTTTTTTAATGGTTTGCCTTGTTTGTATTCTTGTTCGTAAATTTTTCCGTCGCGCTTTACTTCCGCTCGCATGTAAATGGAAAGCGCGTTGACCACGGAAACGCCAACGCCGTGCAAACCGCCGGATACTTTGTAGCCGCTTTCGCCGAATTTGCCGCCAGCGTGCAGTTTCGTCAAAACTGTTTCCAGGGCCGAGACCTTGGTTGTCTTGTGGATATCAACGGGAATGCCGCGGCCGTTGTCAGAAACCGACGCCATGCCGTCCGGCAGGAGTTTTAACACGATTTCATTGCAAGAACCATTCATTGCTTCATCAATTGAGTTGTCCACAACCTCCCAAATCAGGTGGTGCAATCCGTCCGCGGCCGTGTTGCCAATGTACATTCCAGGCCGTTTGCGCACTGGCGCTAATCCTTCCAGCACGGTAATTTGTTCGGCGCCGTAAGCGGCCGTCGCTTTCTTTTGTTCCGCCTTTGACATTGTTTGTTTTTCTATTTTTTTCGGCATAATTGGTAATAATATGGTATAAGTCTATTTTAGCATAAAAAAAAGAAAACGTGAAGGGGAAAAGTTTAACGAACAAGTTTGTTTGTGATACAATAAAATAGGTTGTAGGTGGTAGGTTGTAGCTTATTAGGCAATTCAGACGAATTAGCTTTTTAGGTGGTAGCTTGTTAGCTTATTAGGCAATTCAGACGAATTAGCTTTTTAGGTGGTAGCTTGTTAGCTTATTAGGCAACTTAGACAGGATAAATACTAAAAAGCTAATAAGCTAAAAATTTTTCTGTTTTTATATTTTTATATTTTTAAACTATGCCCAACACAATTTACGACAATTTAAGCGACGATGAACTTAAAGCCGGATATTGGTACGTGACGCATCGAGTTTTATTGCGAAAAATTTTTGTTTTTAGTTTAGCGATAGTCAGCGGCGGATTGCTTTTATACGGCGTTTGGGGGTTGATTAATTTCTATTTGGCGGAAAGCGCGAATCGCCAAGCGCTTGAGGCGGATATCGCCAAATCCAAACTGAATTACCAGTTGCTGGCGGAAATCAATAAGCCGCTTGATTTGCAGATAATGAAGACGGAAATCATCAAAGGCGGCGGAGGCGCGCATGACATCGTCACTTCTGTTGTCAACCCAAACAGCCAGTGGGCGGTGGAATCGCTCGACTATTATTATTTGATCGGCGATGAAAAAACAAACGTGAAAACAGAATACATTTTGCCCGGCCAGTCCAAATTAATTTTGTATTTGAATTATGACGACGGCGCGGGAATCAGTTCAGCGCAATTAATGATGGAGAATATTAAATGGAAAAAAGTGGCGGATTTCAGCGCCTGGCAGGAAAAGGTGATGCAGTTTGGTTTTGAAAATCAAGTCGCGCTGTCTTCGAAGAAAAGCGGATTGAGCGAACAGGAAATGATTTCGACCATCCAGTTTGACGTGTTAAATAGAAGCCCTTACAGTTTTTTGGAGCCGCGGTTTATTGTTTTAATCGGCAAGGCCGATAAAATCGTCGGTGTTACGCAAACAGTCCTGCCTGGTTTGTCTTCCGGCGAAAGACGGACAGAGACAGTTAATTTATTCCAATCAATTTCCGGCGGCGCGGAATTGCAGATTATTCCAGACATCAATATCCTTGACCCGAGCGTGTTCAAAGGCGGCAGCGGCAGTTCAGGAGAGTTGAAGTAAGAAAATAGGTTATAGGTGGTAGTTGGTAGATGGTAGTATGATACTGTTGGGCTGGAAAACCGAAAAGATTTCTACTCATTACCCTCCTACTTACTACCCCCTACGCACTACAACCTACCCACTAAATATGTTAGAGCGAGCAACGGAAAAATTAAGAAGATTCGATTGGCCGCTTTTGATCGCGGTCTTTTTGCTTTTTTGCCTTGGGCTGGCGGCGATATACAGCGTTAATCTAAGTCAATCGGGTGCGAACTTCACGGATTTCAACAAGCAGATAATTTTCGGCGGCATCGGCTTTATCATTTTAATCGTTTGCGGACTGATTAATTATTCAAGCTGGCGCGTTTACAGCCGGACGTTATTGGTGGCGATGTTTTTGATTTTGTTATTAGTCCTGTTTTTTGGCAGCGCCATTCGAGGCACCAAGGGCTGGTTTTTATTCGGCGGATTCGGATTCCAGCCGGCCGAACTCGCCAAAGTAGTGTTAATCATCGCGCTGGCGAAATTTTTTTGCAATCGGTTCCAGCGCTTTCAAGTCGCCAAACATATTTTAGTCAGCGTCTTCTTTTGCCTTGTCCTCGCTCTGCCGATAATGCTTCAGCCGGATTTTGGTTCAGCGATGATTTTATTTGGTATTTGGTTCACGCTCCTGATTCTTACGCGGCTTAAGAAAAAATACTTGATTTTATTGCTTCTGATTTTTGTCGTTATCGCCGCTGTTGGTTGGAATTTCGCGCTCAAAGATTATCAGCGCGAGCGCGTTTTAGTGTTTCTAAATCCAACGCACGATCCGTTTGGCAGCGGTTATAATGTCACCCAGTCGGTCATCGCCGTTGGTTCAGGCGGTTGGTTTGGACGCGGGCTCGGCTTTGGTTCGCAAAGCCAGTTAAAATTTATTCCTGAAGCGCAGACCGATTTTATTTTCGCCGTCATTGCCGAAGAACTGGGTTTGCTTGGCGTGACGATAGTATTGGGATTATGGGCGATAGTGTTTTGGCGGCTTTTTCAAATCGCGAAGAAAGCGCGCGATGACTTTGGATTATTTTTGGTATTAGGCGCTTCGACTTTATTTTTTCTGCATGCTTTTATTAATATCGGCATGAATCTTGGCATTATGCCAGTGATGGGAATTTCCGCTCCATTTTTAAGTTATGGCGGAAGTTTTTTGATTGTCAGCATGGCTTTTATTGGTTTTACCGAAAGCGTAGCGGTCCATAGTTGACATATTTTAATCATTTGGTATCATTCAGACAATATGCGATTTGACCATTTGAAATCAATTAAACTAATTTCCGAATGCCCGGTTTGCCATGAGAAGCAAGCTGACCCGAAGATTCAGTTTCTTGACGAGCATCCGGTCGGGCATCTGCTTTACGTTCAATGCCAGAATTGCGCGAGCCGACTTGTCGTGCTGGTGTCGTTCGCGGCTGAAGCAGTTAGTTTGCTTGGCGTCTTGACCGACTTGGCAGGCGAAGAAATCGGAAAATTTTCAGAGCGCGGGCCGATCAGCGCTGACGATGCTCTCGAACTGCATGACGCGTTGCGGCGGAAAGATTTCGTAAAAAACATTTAAATACAAGATTACAGATTATTGTAGATATACAGATGAGATCTAAATTTTGAATTTCGATTTATTATAACTCGTCTCACAAGTTATGAGTTACGGATTACAGATTACTTGCTTTCTCTCTCTTTTATCTAATCAGTATATCAGTATAAATCAGTACATCTTGTATTATCGCTTTAATCTTTAATCATCATAACGGAATATGGTTCACGAACTAAAAGGAAAATTACGGCAGGCGCAAGGGAAAAAACTAATTGTTTTTAGGCAGAAAGGTGAAATCCCCGGCATTGTTTACGGACAAGGAATGGAAAAAAACATTTTAATTTTTTTAAACGGCGTTGCTTTTAATAAAGTGTTTGACGCGGCCGGAGGCAGCGCGGTTGTTTCTCTATTGATTGAAGGCGAAGAAAAGCCGCGCGATGTTTTAATTAAAGAAATCAGCCGCGATCCAGTGCGCGACACGATAAACCATGTTGACTTTTATCAATTTAAAGAAGGCCAAAAATTGGAAGTGGATATCAGAATTAAATTGGTGGGCGTGGCGCCGGCGGTCAAAGATTTGCAAGGCATTTTAGTGCAAAACATTGATAATATCGCGGTCCGCTGTCTGCCGAAAGACATTGTTTCAGAGGTTGAAGTGGATGTTTCTTCGCTTAAAACGTTAGAAGATAAAATTTTGGTGAAAGACGTTAAATTTCCTGCTTCTTTTGAGGTGATGGATAATCCGGAAGAAGTGGTGGCGATGATATCCGTGCCAGAGGAGGAGAAGGAAGAGGCGCCGGCAGCGGCGGTTCCAGCGGAAGGCGCGGCGGCGACGCCAGCAGAGGGCGTGACCACGGAAGCAGACAAAAAATCGGAGAAAAAAGTAGAAAAGAAAACGGAGAAGAAAGAATAGTTAGTTGATTCAAATAAAAAAGTGCTCTATGATTGTTCATAGAAATCGCGATCCGCTTGTTTTTCGCGGAAAAAATTTTCATCGTAGCTATGGCTACGACTCAAATTTTTTCACGCTCCAAAACTTCGCAGCTCATCGATTTTTTCTTATTTCTTAGTGCGTTTTCATAATGTGATGTCCATAAGCTTTTTATGATAAAAAAGAAAAAGCAAAAACAGGAATTATGGGGAATCATTGTTTTAGTCGCTCTCGCGGTGGTAGCAGGACTCGCGATAATCAGTGTTGGTCAGCCGCAGAGAGAGAACATTGAATCAGTTGTTAACGCAATCATTGAAGAAAAACCAATTGTTTGCGAGAAAATTCGGCGACTCGACGGCTTATGTTTTTCCGGCGAAAAAGAGCCGCTCGTTTTCTCCGTGATGATTGATAACCATAACGAGGCGCGGCCGGTGTTCGGGTTGAATCAGGCGAGTTTAGTTTACGAAACAATCGTCGAGGCGCCGATCACTCGGTTTCTGGCGGTTTTTTACAGCGAGCCGAAAGTGAAAAAAATCGGCCCGGTTCGTTCTGCGCGGCCGTTTTTTGCTGATTGGGCGCTGGAGTTTGACGGCCCATATTTGCACGTTGGCGGCAGTGACGACGCGCTCAATTATTTGAAAGGGAAAAGTGTTTTTGACCTCAATGAATTTTCAAGCGGCAAATATTTTTGGCGCGATTATTCAAAAGCGGCGCCGCATAATATTTTTACTTCAACGGAATTATTATTTAAAGCAATGGTTGACAAGAAGTGGGAAGTTAAGAATGAATTCTCTTCGTGGAAGTTCCGGCCGGACAGAACGTTCAACGAAAACAGCGCCCCGGTGGCGCCGCCGCAGACAATTAATATTGATTTTGCTGACGCGGCGTATTCAGTTCAATGGAAATATGACGCGGAGAGAGGTGATTATTCGCGCGAACAGTCCGGCGCCGCGTATAAAGACGCGGATGGAAATGAAATTAGGGCGAAGAATATCGCGGTTATGTACGCGGAGAGTAAAGTGATTGATTCGTATGGACGCAGAAAAACGAAAACAGTCGGTTCGGGCAAGGCAGTAGTGTTTTCTGGTGGCGAGGCGATAGACGGAGAATGGCGCAGATCCAGTTTGAGCGAGCGGACGCGATTCTTTAACGCCGCGGGCGAAGAAATCGCTTTTTTGTCGGGAACAACGTGGATAGAAGTCGTGCCGTCGCATTTTCCGAAAGTAACGTATTAAGTAGTTTTATAAGTGGTTAGTTGTATGTCGTCGAAAGAAAAAATTTATATCGCGATAATCGCCATTATTTTCGGCGCCGGTTTTTTAATTTACGGCTGGAATTTGCTGTTCGGCCGAAACCTTTTCAAGTCGCCGAAAATCGATTTTTCGCAGTTTGAGTTTAGAATAGGGGATAATGAGTTCAGTCAAAACAAGTAAAACAAGCAAGACAAGCAAGACAATTTGTCATTCTGAACAATGTCATGCTTCGAGAGCGCTTCGATAAACTCAGCACAGGCCTCAGCATGACAAGAAGAGAAGATGTCACCCTGAGGTGTCATCCTGAGGTGCGAGTCCCGCGGAAAGAGGGACGAGCCTCGAAGGATCCTAGTACTCGGCCCCTCGTTCGCTCGCTTACGAAGCGGCTTCGTAGAGAGCTGAAGAGTGTTGAGCCCAGGAGGAAGGCGAAGCAGCTCTAGTGTCCCTCCATCTTATTTATTACGCGCCATTCGAAAAATTTCGAATGGCGCGTTTTTTTCAATGAAAAGCTAATGCGTTTTTATTTTGATGACGCGATCAAATCCAGCTAAATCTTTGATAATCTGTATTGTTGATTTTTTAAATAATTTTCTTATAATTTTTTTCATCTCAACGGCCTGTCCCGCGCCGATTTCGAACAATAGCAATGTTGGTTTGTCTTTCATAGCGCTGATTTGCTTGAGCAGTCGGCGATACAGATTGAGTCCGTCAATCCCGCCTTTTAACGCGATTGTCGGCTCAAATTTTAAACTTTGCGAATCAGGCGAACGGAGGAGGTTGTTCATTTTTGAGTCGAGATAGGGAAGATTGGCGATGATGATGTCAATTATTTTGTTTTGGACGGGCTTGAGCAAATCGCCGCGAAAAAAGTTAATTCTGGACGAGACGCCGTGCCGCTTGGCGTTTTTTTTCGCAATCACCAGCGCCTTTTTTGAAATGTCGGTGGCGATTAATTTTGCCTGTGGCAGTTTTTTCGCGAGCGTAATAACGATACAGCCAGAACCAGTGCCGATGTCGGCGATAGTTATGTTTGTTTTAAAATCGTCCTGTCTAAAATTGTCTCGCCTTGCTTCCGCAATGGTTTGCTTCACGAGAAGTTCTGTTTCTGGCCTTGGAATTAGAACGGTTTTGTCAACATAAAAGTCCAGGCCAAAAAATTCCTTGCGATTAGTTATATAGGCGATGGGAATATGTCTTGCACGTTTGCCAATTAGCGAATAATACTTGTCTGCCAGCGCTTGAACAATTTTTGTGTTCAAATTGGCGTACAGCCATTCTCTCGTTTTGTTCAGCGTTGAATATAAAATAATTTCCGCGTCCAAATAGGCGGAAGTTATTTTGTTTTTTAAAAGCCGATTTGCTCCTTCTCTAAGTAACTGTTTTATTGTTTTTGTTGCTCTGAGTTCTGAGTTTGTCGAAGAGACGAAGGGTTGTTTATTTGCCATTTTATTTAACTGCCATACTATGTAGTATGGCAGTAACTTTTATTTTACCAATTTAAATTCTGCCTCTTTGAGTGCGTTGATTATCGAGTCCAGGTCGCCATCAAGTATTGTTTTAATGTTGCTCCAGTTTTGTTTGATGCGATGGTCAGTAATTCTGTCCTGCGGAAAATTGTAAGTACGGATTTTTTCACTGCGATCGCCAGTGCCGATTTGCGTTTTGCGTTCTGCCCCGATTTTCGCTTGCTGTTTTTCTTGTTCTGATTCAAGCAATCGGGAACGCAGAACGCGCATTGCTTTCTCCTTGTTTTGGACCTGCGATCTTTCGTCCTGACAAGAAACAACCAGTCCGGTCGGCAAGTGGGTGATGCGAACAGCCGAATAAGTAGTGTTGACGCTCTGTCCGCCGTGCCCGCCGGCGCAAAACGTGTCAATCCGCAAATCTTTCGCTTCGATTTTAATGTCAACTTCTTCGGCTTGTGGTAGAACAGCGACAGTAACGGCGGAAGTATGGACGCGGCCGTTTTTTTCCGTCTCGGGAACGCGCTGAACGCGGTGCGTGCCGCGTTCGTATTTAAGCGCGCCAAACACGTTTTTTCCGTTGATTTCAAAAATAATTTCTTTGAATCCGCCGAGGCCAATTCGATTGGCGGAGATGACGGACACTTTCCATTTTTTTGATTCCGCGTATTTTGAGTACATTCGAAAAAGTTCAGCGCTAAATAGCGCGGATTCATCGCCGCCAGTGCCGGCGCGGATTTCCATGATTACGTTTTTTATATCATTTGTGTCCTTCGGCGCTAAAGCTTGTTTTAATGTCTGCTCCAAGTTATGAAATTTCGGTTCCAACTCCGTCAATTCCTCTTTCGCCAGCCCAATGAGTCCGGTGTCTTTCTCTGTTTTTAACGCATCTTCCGCTTGTTCAATTTTTGATTTCACGTTTTCGTATTCGCTAATAATGTCCATCACTTCTTTTATTTCCGCCCGCTCGCTGGAAAAATTTTTTAATTCGTCGGGTTTGTTTAAAATCGAAATATCTTGCAGCTTTTTTTCCAGCTCCTCGAATTGTTTTTTAATTTTGTCAATTTTGTCTTGCATATATTATTGGAATTCGTAATCAGTAATCCGTAATTGGAAATTTATAAAAATTCTAAATCCTAATATCGAAATTCTAAATTGGAAAATTGGGGCTTATTTAGGATTTAGACATTCGAATTTAGGATTTTTATTTAATAATCTTGTTTATCCTGTTTATCTTATTTGCCCTCATCTGTACATCTGTACAAATCTGTACATCTTGTATTATATCATAACAAAAAACCGCCCTTTTCGCATTTATTAAAAATCAGGCGGCTTAAATTAGTTATTTCGCCGGTCCAGTTTTCTTCGCGGCTTTGGCTTGCTTCTTCGCTTTCTTTCCTTTATGGGTTTTGGCCGCGGTTTCTTTTTTTGCCAGCTTTTCTCTGAATTTTTCAACGCGCCGCGCCGTGTCAACTAATTTTTGCTTGCCAGTGTAAAAAGGATGGCAGAGATGGCAAAGTTCAACTTTAATGTTTTCCACCGTTGAACCAACGCTGAATTCATTGCCGCAAACGCAAGTAATTTTTGCCTTTGGATAGTATTTCGGATGGATGTCTTTTTTCATGTAATACAAGATTACTGATTAATACAGATTTACAGATGAGGTCTCAATTATGGGTAATCTATAAAACGTCGCCATCTGTATATCTGTACAAATCTGTACATCTTGTATCATTCATATCATGTTTATTTTTTTTCCGCAATAGTCACATTGTTTATTGTTTCAGCGTTTAATATATTGTCGAAATTTATTGATATTTAATGAAAAAATTGGTAAAAAAAAAGAACATTTGACAAAAAATTAAATTTGTAGTATATTCTAATGTTTGGCGGAGAGGAAAATTTACCGTCAAAACAAGGCAAAGGAGGGATTCAATGGAACCAATGTTGGAAAATGTGCGTGTGAGCAAAGTGCTGTGGGGTAGGGAACTCGCGATACAGAAGGATATGACTTTCTCGCTTGATGAGAATGTTCTGACTAGGGTGACTATTCATCCTAAGGTTACCTTGACTGAAGAGCGCGCGAGGCACATTTTCGGCGAACTGTTTGTCAGCCGCCGAGAAGTGACAGCAGCGTTCAACGCTCTTTTCAAGAGATCTGTCCAGTTCTTCCGCTTGGAGGAAGAAGGCGAGGTCGCGTTTACCGCGACCGAAGAGCAAGCGGCGCATCTGGCGGACGGCAGTTGGGTCTGTCTTTTTCTGCCCGACATCCCGTTCGCGATTTTGCTCGAGTTGTTCCGATCGCTCGACGTTCCGTACAAGGAGCAGTGGCTGCGGACACTGGGCAATTTCGTCCAGGAAATGAGTCCGTCAGACGGACACGACTTCATTAACCGGTTGTGTTCAGTCGGCGCGCGCAACGCGCCCGGCTACGTGTTCTTGAGCCGTGAAGAAGCGGTGAACGTCCAGATGGGCGACTCGGACAAGCTGTTCCGCGTCGAAAAGGTGGGCTTCAGTAATATCTGGACGATTGTTCTTCTTCAGCTCGCGCTGGGCCGGCCGCTTATCAAGAGCTGTTCGTACGCCCACTTCAAGATGGCGCCGAACGGTTCTCTGGTTTTCGCGGAGAAGCGGCCGGGCGAGGAAAAATTGTTGGGGCTTGAGATGCTGGGCTTTGCCCGGCCGGTGTAAACAAAATAGAGGAGCAACATTTGCTCCTCTTTAAATTTGTGTTGAAGAAAATGTTTGACGATGATATAATAAAATAAGAAATTAAAAAATTAAGAAATTAAGAAAATAATTGTAATTTGTAACACATAACTTGTAACTGGTAAGCT
This sequence comes from Candidatus Falkowiibacteriota bacterium, assembly GCA_016214755.1. GTDB lineage: Bacteria > Patescibacteriota > Patescibacteriia > UBA11705 > JABHMO01 > JACRNX01. Next base: position 12,117 of record JACRNX010000011.1, on the reverse strand, counting down.
GTCTTAAAAATTACAGATTACGGATTACGAGTTACGGATTACGGATTACAATCTTGAATCATTTATGAAAACAAAACGATTTTTGGGCACACTGGCTTTGGGCGCTTTAATTGGTTCGGCGTTGGGTTTATTTTTGAGTCCAGCGACTGGCAAAAAAAATCGCGAGAAATTCAAAAAAGTCGCCAAACAAGTCAGCGAAACAATAGTTAAAGAAGCGTCGAAAATAAGTTCGCTCTCGCAAAAAGAGTACGCGGCGATCGTGGAAAATATCGTTAAAAAATATTCCAAAGATGATTTAATGTCCAAAGAAGCGTGGTTTGAAATTAAAGACGAACTGCTTAAGCGCTGGAACGACGTACAGAAAGAATTAAAAGGTCCAAAGCTGAAAAAGAAAAAAGCGAAGAAATAAAACCGGAAAAACGCGTTAAATTGTTAAATTAAAATTAAGCATATAAGCAGGGACAGGACATTATTTTGTCCCTGTTTTTGTATTAAGGATGTAATCGCGAGGAGTAGGGAATAAAAAAATTTTTGTTCCCTACTAGAAGTCGCCCTTTGATCCTTCGAGGCTCGTTCCGCCAGAAGCGGGACTCGCACCTCAGGATGACACCTCAGAATGACATTGATTGTGTGCTATAATATAATTGAATTGTATGTTCGATCTTCTGCATTCATTTCATCCGTCGCCGATTTTGTTCAAGTTTGGGCCAGCGTCTATTCATTGGTATGGTTTTTTAATGGTGGTCGGCGGTTTGCTCGGTTATTTCGTTGTTTTGCGATTGGCCAGGCATTATCAATTGGAGAAAAGATTTTTTTCTGATTTATTTTTATATTTTATCGTCGGCGCGGTGATCGGCGCGCGGATTTATTACGTCATCTATGCCTGGGAATTTTATAAAAACAATTTGCTCGATGTTGTCAAAATCTGGGAAGGAGGATTGGCGATTCACGGCATAATGATTGGCGGTTTTTTTGTCGTCTTTTTTTATTGTCGTTTAAAGAAGCAGAACGTTTGGTTGATTTTTGATTTAGCGGCAACCGGACTGGCCGCGGCGCAGTTCGTCGGCCGGGTCGGCAATTATTTTAATCAAGAAATTTTCGGTTTGCCAACGAATCTGGCTTGGGGGATTCCGATTGATTTCGTAAATCGTCCAGCCAAATTCTCGTCGTTTGAATTTTTCCACCCAACTTTTTTATATGAAAGTTTGGGCAATCTGCTGATTTTCGCGGTTTTACTTTTAATTCATCGCTGGCGAATTAAAAAGAGTATTTGGTCAGCGGGAAATATTTTCGCAATTTATCTTATCCTTTATTCTTTGCTTCGGTTTGGTTTGGAATTTTTACGAACTGACTATAGCCCATTGATTTTTGGTGTTCGCTGGGCGCAGGTTTTCAGCGTTGCCATTATCATCGCCGCGTCCGGTTGGCTGTTAAAATCAATCCTTCGACAAGCTCAGGATTGATACTGAGCCCCGCAAAATGCGGGGTCGAATGTATCATGGTTAACGAAAAAGCGGCAAAACTGGGGATAAAATGATTTTTTTAGTTTAACAAAAAATGTTATAATAAATCCAGTTGAGAAGCGCTGAAAAAGCGTCAAGTTTTGAGTTAAAAGTGAATTTTTAATGAACAAACGGAAGATAAAGAAATTTGAGCGAAAGATTTCTTATTTAGCGAGAAAAAGTTCCCGGCTATTATTGATTTTAATTTTAATTTCATGGACGCTGGGAATTTTTTATTGGCTGCCATTCATGGAGCCGGCAAAAGCCGCCACTTTTCAGATGCAGACCGGATATTACGTCGGCACTGGCGCGGATAATTTGGCGATTACCGGCGTGGGGTTCTCGCCTGATTTACTTTTAGTGATGGAAGAACACAACCATCTTGGAGACGACGGGATTTTGTGGAAAAGCAATATCATGGGAGGAGAAACAACAGCGAAACTTGGCGAAGCTGAAGCGGATATTTCTTCGGACGCGATTCAATCGTTGGACAGCAATGGTTTTACAGTCGGGACAGAGATAGATATAAATACGGTTGATGTAAGATATGTCTGGACGGCGTTTAAGGGTTCGGACTGCACTGCCACCGGCACTTTTTGCGTGGGCAGTTACACGGGCGATGGCTTATCGTCAAAAAGCATATCCACTGGCTTCCAGCCGGCGTTCGCCATGATTAAACGCTCAGGCGCGTCACTTGGAGTTTGGTCAAGTTCGAGTTTGGCGGCAAATCGATATCTGCAAGCAAGCGGCGGCGCGCCGATTACTGACACAACAGCCATTCAAAGTTTGGACACTTCTGGTTTTACTGTCGGCTCAAATACATTAGTAAATGTCAATGCCAATACTTATTGGTTCTTCGCTTTTAAAAACGTGACCGGCGCGATGAACGTTGGTACTTATACAGGGACCGGCGCGGCTCAAAGCATCACGGGCGTTGGTTTTCAGCCGGATACCATTATCAATCAAGGCGCGGTTACCGCTGGTTGGACGACTTTCCACGTTACTGAATCAAATAGTTATTCAACTTTTTTAAATACTTCAGAAATTTATAATAATAAAATAACTTCACTTGATAGTAATGGCTTTACTGTCGGCGCCGGTGATTCCAGTCTCGATAAAACGTATTATTACGTCGCTTTTGGCGGAGCGAGCGATCCGGTAGCCAGCGGCACTTTCCAGTCAGCAACTGGTTCATACGCGGGAACCGGCGTGGCGCAATCAGTGACTGGACTTGCTTTTCAGCCGGATTTAGTAATCATCAAACATACTGACCAAGCTACTGACCAAGCGGCGGTTTTTAGGACAAAAATGATGGGTAGTAATACCACGGCTTATTTCGGTAGTGCGACAGCGAATTTTTCCGGAGGCATCACTTCATTAGACGCAAACGGATTTACGGTCGGTACGCACGCGACAGTAAATACCAATGCTGATACTTATTATTGGGAAGCGTTTGGCAATGCTTTTGACCCATATGACGCGTCTGGCGCGGCTGATTTCAGCGTTGGCGCTTATATGCCGCCAGGCACGGGTCTTGATAGTATGAATATTTTGCGAACAGGGATGACTCCCAATTTGGTGGTAATAAAAGCAAACTCCATACGATCTGCTGTTTGGAGAACGTCTGTTGAAACAACTGATAACGCATATTATTTCAATGCCAGCGCCGACGCGGCGAATTTAATTCAGACATTTAATTCTGATGGATTTCAATTGGGCACGAATGATGGCGTCAATGGTTTACAGGTTATGCATTATTGGTTTTCTTTCAAAACCAGTTCAAATTTTGTGGTCGTGTCGTATACTGGGACCGGCGTGGCTCGCGATATCACTGGCGTCGGATTTCAACCGGATATGCTGTGGATTAAACGGTCAACCGCGGTGAATGGCGTCTTGCGGACAAGTACTTTGACGGGAAATGGCAATCAATATTTTTCTAATGTGGCGAATGGCACTGGCATTGTAACCGCTCTTGGCTCTGATGGTTTTTCTTTGGGGACAGACACGACGGTCAACGCCAATACCGGCACTTACCGCTACGCGGCCTGGAATTTTAAAACATATAATCAATCCGCGTTTCGCGCTTATACGAACGCTGATTCGACAGACGTGGGCGCGGCGTTAGCGGCGCAAGACACGGCCTATACCATGACCGCTGATGGACAAGCAGTGCGTTTGAGGACGCTTTTGCATGTCGCTGGCGGCAATCTTTACGTTTCCAATCAAAATTTTAAATTACAATTTGTCGGCAAAGGAACCGGCACTTGCGCCAGTCCGACTGGCGGCACACCGGCGGCTTACACGGATGTAGATGGCACCACGGCGCTGGCGTATAAAAATAACGCCACGCCCGCGGACGGCGCGAATTTGACTGTGAACGCCAATGACCCGACGCACGGCGCGCACACAGTGCAAGCGCAGACATACGAAGAGTCGAACAATTTTACTAATTCAACGGCCGCGATTACCGCTGGCCAAGATGGTCTTTGGGATTTCGCGCTTTACGACAACACTGCGCCGAACAATACAACGTATTGTCTGCGGGCAGTATTGTCCAGCGGCGCCGCGTTGGGCACGTACGACCAATACATGCAAATATCCAGTTTACCGAACAGCGTGCCGGTGGCGACAACGCCGGCCAGCATTACTCAATCAACAGATGACACGGGAAAAATTACTTTCTCCACCGCGATTTCCGACGCGAACTCGGAAAACACAAAATTAAAAATCGAATATTCGGATGACGGCGGAACAAATTGGTATGACCCTGATTTGGTGTCAGCGACCCCGAGTTCTGGTTCAGTTGATTTAGACGACGCGCAAACATATCAAATCGGTTCAGTCAACGCTATTGACACAAGCGCTGGCAGTATTGCTTTGACGATTGTTTGGGATACGCAATCAGCGTCAAACGGGAACGGAACGTTGAATAACACTGACCAGTCGGACATTAAAGTGCGCGTAACGCCGAATGACAGCATTGCCGATGGCACGGCGCAGGCGTCAGCGAATTTTGAAGTGGATAATTCAAATCCAGTCGCCAGCGGCAGTCTGACTGTTAGCAGTCGAGCGACGGACTCCATTACTTTCACCTTGGGCGCCGCGGGCAGTGACACGAATATTAATAATTACAAAATATACTACAAGCAAGCGGCGTCCGGCGTGGCCGAGACAGATACTTTGCATACCACAATCGCGACTGCTTCTTATACTGCTGGCAATACCACCCAAATTGCTACTTTGTCGGCGAACACCCAGTATGTGGCGAACATTTGGACTTATGATAATTATGGAAACAAAGCGAATGCCACGGAATTAGCCGCCTACACGAACGCGCCACAAGTGACGAGCGCAGGGGCGGTGAACGCGACTGACGTGAGCACTTATAAAGCGCGGTTATCTTGGGCCTATGCCAGTGGCACGCCGACTGGTTTAAAAATTGAACAGGACACTGGTTGTAATGGATATGACACCACGGTTTATGACAATGCGTCTACTTTACAGGCATCGCCTTACACGGTAAGCGGACTCTCGCCGAAAGTTTGCTATAAATTCCGTTTTTCATCATATAATCTTGGAGGAAATTTAAATACAACATCTTCGCCGGAAACCAGCCAGATAACAATGCCGCCGGCCCAGCCAACGGGTTTGACGGCGATCGCGCAAACCACGACTTCGATTACTTGGGATTGGAGTGATGTCGCTCAAGCGTCGGATTACAAAATTTATTTAAGCGATAATACGTTAGTTGGGAATGTCGGTTCGACCACCAGTCAATATACACAGCAAAGCTTAATAATCAACACGCAGTATTCTGTTTATGTGCGGGCAGAGGGAAGCGATGAAGGCATTGCTTCAACGACTACCAGCGCGTACACCGCGTCCGGCAGCGGCGCCAGCATTCCGGTCAGTTTGGGCCATGACGCCAGTTCGCAGACCACCGCGGCCATGAAATGGACTTGGGCGTCCGGCGGCACGCAGAAGGATTATTACGCGAGCACAGCCGCGCCGGCGGATAATAGCGGCTGGACGACGAATGCTTTTTGGAATCAAAACGGACTTTCCGCCAACACGGCCGTTACTTTATCGGTCAAGGCGCGCGATAATTCGTTAGTAGAAACATCAGCGGCACAGACGACCGCTTACACCGCGCAAAACGCGCCGACCGCGGTAAGCAAGAGCGCGTTGTCCGTCAATTCTTTGACCATTGCCGCGACAGGCACGTTTTCTAATTTAACAAGCGCTAGTTCTGGATTATATTTTTCCAATACCAGTGAAAGCACGAATTCCGGCTGGACGCAAACGAATTCTTGGATAAGTTCTAGCTTGCTCGCCAATCGCCAGTACACATTTCAAGCCAAAGCGCGCAATGGCGATGCTGACGAGACAACAACCGCCAGCGCTAATTATTTTACCGCCCAAAACGCGCCGACCGGGATTTCAAAAAGCGCGCTGGCCGCTGATTCCATTACGCTTACCGCGGACGGCACGTTAGATAATTTAACTAGCAGTAATTCAGGATTATATTTTGAAAACACGACGACATCCAGCAACTCGGGTTGGTTGCAGGTAAATAGTTGGAACAGCGCTTCTTTATCCGCCAATACCCAATATGGATTCAGGGTGAAAGCGAGAAACGGTGACAGCATTGAAACAACAGCGGCGACGGCAAGTTATTACACGGCGCAAAACACGCCGACCGGCGTCAGCGCGGCAACAACAACGTCAAACTATATTACTGTCACGGCGTCAGGTACATTTTCGAATTTAACTACCGGAAACTCTGGCTTATATTTTGAAAATGTAACCGCGGCGACGAACTCTGGCTGGATTCAAACGAATTCATGGCAAAGCAGTGGATTGACCGCCGGCACGCCATATTCCTTCCGCGTAAAAGCGAGAAACGCTGATGGAATTGAAACGAGTTTTTCAACTGCTGGGAGCTTGAGTACGTTGAGTGTGTCCCATGATAATCAAACGCCGGATACGCCAGTACAGCCAACGGCAGTGATCTATCAGTGTAGTGACGGCAAAGACAATGACAGTGATGGCTATGTTGATTTGCTGGATCCGGGCTGCGACAGCGCCAGCGACGACAGCGAATATAATTTGCAATATCCAGCGCCGATTTTGTCAGAGCCAAAAGACGGTTCGCTTTTAAATAATAATCAGCCGTATATTATTGGCACGACCAATGAAGGCGCGATGGCTGTCAAAATATTTATTGATGACGTTAACGCGTATCAATTACTTTCGCAGTCGGATAAAAGCTTTGTTTGGAAAGTGAGCCCGGCGTTAAACGATGGGGCGCACGTAATTTATCTTGTTAGCGGCGGCGCGTATTCAAAAAAACACACGATTGTCGTTGACACGGCCGCGCCAGAATCGCCGCTGATAAATTTAATCCAAGTCAAATCAGTCGCTTCATTCGGCGAAAAGTTGAAATCGAGTTTAGCAGTGCAGGGAGAAGTCAAAGCAGACGCGAAATATATTATGCTGTACATTGACGGCGCGATTTACGTGGATACAATCGCGGTCTCGGCGAATAATTGGATTTATGATTTCAGCGCGATTTTAATTCCAGGCGACCATAAAATTTCCGTTAAAGCGATTGACCTGGCAGGCAATATGTCCGCGACCGCGAACGAAAAAGCGTTTAACGTGGCGCTGGCGCCTGTTGAAGAGCCGAAGCCTATTGAGAAGCCGAAACCCGTAGAAGAGCCGAAGCCCGTTGAGAAGCCGAAGCCCGTCGAAGAGCCGAAGCCCGTCGAAGAGCCGAAACCCGTCGAGGAGCCGAAGCCCGTTGAGAAGCCGAAACCCGTCGAAGAACTGAAACCCGTCGAGGAGCCAAAACCAATTGTATTTGTGCCGAAAAAAGAAATAGCGCCGATTGAAGAAATTGGTGTCGGAACAGGGGAACAAACAGCGGTACCGATAAGCGGCGAAGGAGCAATGACGGAAATAGAAGTTGAAAAAACAAAAAAAGAAATAGAATTAATGATCAGCGCCATAGAGAACAAGCCAGAATGGGAGAAAACCGACGAGGAGAAGGCGCTGGAACTCGCGTACGCAACAGAAAAAATAATGCAGTCAGCGGTCATGGGAAAAATAATAAACGAAGCGGCGTCCATATTGAGCGGCATTACGGGTATTGATGTTGAAGCCGCGACGCAACAAGTTAAAGCCGCGGCCGAGGGCGTTGTCAAAACGACAAAACAAATTAAACAGGCGACTTTGGATAATCGAATAGTAGAAAAAGTTAATGATACAACAAAAGAACCGGCCATGGCCGTGGTGACAGCGACTTCAGTGGCGACGGTGGCGACGGTCGGCGCGACCGGCGTCTCCGGCGCGTCGGCGCTGACTTATTTGCAATTTTTATTCACCCAGCCGTTTTTCCTGCTGGCGCGAAGAAAGAAATTTGGTTGGGGAATAGTTTACAACGCGGCGACAAAACAGCCGGTGGATTTGGCGATTGTCCGCGTTTACGACTCGAAAACGCGGCGAATAGTCGGCACCAGAGTGACTGACAAGCAAGGCCGTTATGAATTTATTTTGAATCAGGGTCAATATTTCATTGTCGTTGAGAAAAAAGAATTAAAATTTCCCAGCGCGCTGTTAGCTGGTGAAAAGATTGACGGCCGTTTTGAAGATTTATATTTCGGTGGCGAAATCGAACTTTCGGAAAAACAAGCGGTGAATAAAGCCATTCCGCTTGACCCGCACAAAATGCTCAAAAAAGCCAAAGCAGAATTGATGATGTATTTCGTTCGCCGGTCGCAAATAGTTTTGACTCTAGTCGGACCGGCGCTGGCGATTATTTCGTTCGCGGTTAGTCCGTCATGGTGGGTAGCAGGAGTGGCGGCAGGGCAAATCGCGATGTACGGGATATTTAAAAAATTAGGATTGGGAGAAAAACCAAAGAGCTGGGGCACGGTGAAAGATGTTGAACGAAAGTCAGCGATCGCGCGTTCGATTGTCCGCGTTTTTGACACCAAGTTTAACAAGCTCCTCGATTCGCAGATAACAGATGGAAAAGGCCGGTACGCTTTTTTGGTCGGCAACGAGGAATATTATATGACTGCGGAAAAAGTTGGTTATTATCCGAAGCGGACAGAGCGTTATAATTTGTCCGCGGAAAAATCCGGATATTTGGTTGATGATTTTTATTTGAAGCCGCATCATTTGGGCAAAGGAGTCGAACAGGCGCAGGCGGAGGAAAAACCTCTTACTTTGCGTTCAGATTTAAGTCGGGCGGAAGAGGCGGAAGTCGCTGGCGCGAAACGTTTAGTCCGCCCCGAAGAAGAAAAGTTTATGGGCGAGCTGAAGGAAGTAAATCAAAATGAATTGCACGAAGATTTTTATCGAGTGGATACGTTAACAAAAGAAAATTAAGGACTCTATGAACATCACATTATGAAAACGAACTCCATAAATAGCAAAAATCGCGATCCGCTTGTTTTTCGCGGAAAAAATTTTCATCGTAGCTATGGCTACGACTCAAATTTTTTCACGCTCCAAAACTTCGCAGCTCATCGATTTTCTCTTATTTCTTAGTGCGTTTTCATAATGTGATGTCCATATGCGCCGGCGCCACAAATTTCACACGTTATCAATTATTTTTTACGCGCTGATTTGTTTCGCGGCGCTTGGTCTTTGGCTTGTTTATCGGGTGTTGACGGATAATTTCGCTATTGCCGGATTTTAACCTAAGTCAAATTTTGACTTTTAACGCAATAGTGAGCTAATTTCGTGAAGCGAAAGATGTCCTACGGTCATTGCGAGGAGCCCCGACGTACGTCGGGGCGACGAAGCAATCCCAGCGCGTATAATCTCGAGATTGCTTCGTCGTCTAACTCCTCGCAATGACGAGCGGCCCCCCCCCTTGGAGTACGCAATAGCTAAAGAGAAAACCCTATAATTATCGATATGTTGGATTTCTTAAATGAAAATTATAAAAAAATTCTCGCCGGCGCGGCTTTAGTCGTCGCTTATTGGGTCGGTTTGATTTTATACCGCGTCTATCGCGGTGAGATTATCCAGAAAGTTGATTGGTGGAAATCAAAATGGAAAATCGTTTTATTTTGGATCGTGATCGCGCTGCTGGCGCTGTTGGTTATTTATTCGCTGGATAAGTTTGGTTTGTTGGAGCAGGTGGTCGAAAAAATAAAAGAGTAGGGAACGCATATATGCATTCCTCGCTGGACATCGAAATAAAAAAAATCCCTGATAAACGAGGGATTTTTTTATGCGCGGACGTCGGTTATCTGGTTTTTCCGCCGCGGAGCCATTTTTTTATTTTTGGCACTTTAACGCCAGTGCCGCGCTTGATATTTTTTCGAGGCATAGGATAAGAATATTGAATCAATGATTAGTATTTTTTGTTCTTAATTTTTCGTATTCATCCACAGACAGTTGGATATCGTTAAGGATTTTTCTTAGAAGACCGCGGCTGATATCTCTGTTGTGTAATGGAATGACGGTAGTTCGGCCGTCAGGATGAGCAAAAAAGACGTGAGACCCTTCGGCATCACGTTTGGTAAATTCTAGCGATAGGAGGATTTTTATTAGCCGTTTCGGTTTAATAGGAACAAGTTTAGGCATGTTTGAGTTTTAAATTCTGGATACCGACAAATTTTGTTTTATCAAAAGGTTTAGTATCTAAATTCCGTAAACACAATTTTAGAACTTCTTGTAGATTATCCAGTAGTTCTTTTTGAGTTTTACCCTGGGCGTAACAGCTAGGAATGGATGGCACTGAACCGATAAACATGCCATCTTCGTCTTGTTCGATGTAGGCTGTAAAATTAATATTTCTCATATAACGAAATAATAGCACAATTAAGAAAATAAATCAAAAATTAATTGTAAGCGAGAAAAGAGTCGGCATTTTTTAACCTCTAATTTCTATCAGCTGACCTCCAAACTGTGGCGGACCGGACGGGATTCGAACCCGCGCTCTTCGCCGTGACAGGGCGATGTGTTAAACCAAGCTACACCACCGGTCCTCGTAAATTTAAATCATTAATTTCAGTATATTGGAAATTACGTTTGAAGTCAATCTTTGCATCCACATTATTGCTCGAATAAACAACAGCGTCTATTAAATTCGGACGCTGTTGTTTGGTTATTGAAGATGATGTTTATTTTTTCACTTGTTCAACAATTTTTGTAAACAGAGCCAAATTTTGTTCCGCCAAATCAGCCAGAATTTTTCTGTCTAAGCCGATTTTCTTTTTAGTCAAAAGATTGATGAACTGATTGTAGCTAAGTCCGAGCGGCCTAACCGCGGCATTAATTTGGACTTGCCAAAGAGTTCGTCTTTCCCGTTTTTTCTTGCGCCGGTCGCGATAAGCGTAAGCGCCGGCTTTAGTCACCGCCACGCGCGCCAAGCGAATCAAACGCTTGCGGCCGTGGCGATAGCCCTTGGCCGCTTTTAATGTTTTTCGCCGTTTTTTTAGATGAAGGATTGCTGTTTTTACTCGCGACATATTAATACAAGATTACTGATTAATACAGATTTACAGATGAGGTCTTAATTGGGAGTAATCAATAAAAAATGTCTTCATCTGTACATCTGTACAAATCTGTACATCTTGTATTTTACGAATAGGGAATAAAACGTCTAATATTTTTGTAATACGTGTCGCTAATCTGGGTTGCGCGCCGTTTCCGGCGGGTGGTTTTTCCGCTTTCACGCGCATTAAAATGATCTTGGCCAACTCGTTTTTTCAAAATTTTTTTATTTTTTGTCACTTTTAATCTTTTAGCGACTGCTTGGATTGTTTTTAATTTATTCATAAATGGTTTGTTTCGCATTCGGACAGAATGATATTCTGTCCCTACGATCTTAGACAATACGACCTAATTATTTTCAGTGCTTTTATTTTAATTTAATTCTGAAGTTGATTCGTGTTTACTCACGCTTCTTGTCCGATCGGGCATTAGAATCATGAATATTTTATTTCCTTGTTTGGCAACATCTTGTTCAATTAGCGTTTTTTCAGTCAGCGCTTGCTGAAACGATCGCATCGCGTCCCTGGCTAAATTGAAATGCTGCATTTCGCGGCCCTTTAGAATCAGCTCGATTTTAATTTTATGGCCTTTGGCTAAAAATTTATCCGCTTGGCTGATTCTCACGTCGCGGTCGTGCTCGCCGATTTTTATTGAGATTCTGATATTTTTCACGTCTAATCCTTTGGATTGTAGGCGCTGTTTTTTGATTTGTTTTTCTCTTTGATATTGAAAACTGCCAAAATTAAGAAGTTTCGCCACCGGCGGATTGGACAGGGGAGAAACCTCAACCAAATCATATCCTCGTTCATTCGCCAGTTGCAGCGCTTTGGGCGTCGGCATCGCGCCCAAAGAAACGCCGTCCTCGTCAATAACGGCTACTTGGGGCGCGCGGATTTGTTCGTTGCAAGAAAAATTTTTTTCATCGCGCTGCCTTTTTTTAAATTTGTACGCTTTTCTCATTTTTAGAAAAACAGATCTTAATCCCACGGGCGTAAGCCCGTGGATGAAGACTTCCCGCTATCCTCGTGGTAGAATAGCAGTATATGAAATTCTATAGACAAGGACATAGCACATATTATGCAAAGTATCATCTAATATT
>JACRNX010000032.1 GCA_016214755.1 Candidatus Falkowiibacteriota bacterium | reverse complement strand
TTGTCTTCTCGCAATGACGTGTAACTTTGTGCAATGACCATGTCAAAAGAATAAAAAAAGAGAGCCAGCGTTTCGTTGAACACTGGCTCTCAAAGTACTGCCTCATTCGGTTAATTGTCACCCTTGTCATCCTGAGGTGCTCGTCCCGCCAGAGGCGGGACGAGCCTCGAAGGATCGAAGGGTGACAATGACCTAACGAGGGTTGAGAACTACTCGTCACCGTTCTCCCTGCGCTCGCGCCGCGACTGCCGCTTGTCGCGCATCGTCTTGCCGACGCGACGAGGTGCGTGGTCGCCGTTGCCGTTCTTGCGGAAGTACCTTAGCGTTGAATCGTCGACGAACCCGCCGAGATTCTCGAGCATGGTCCCTTCCTTCTCGTCGTCTTTGTCCTTGCGGGCCTCGATGTCCCGCTCCTCTTCCTCCAGTCGGAAGTACTTCCAGCGCACGACGCCCAGATAGGCGTCCTCGCGGTAGTACTTGACAGGAACTTCCTTCCCGACACGGTCGTAAATGACCTTTCCGTCACGGTTACGCTTCTTGCCGTGAAGCTCCTGAAAGAGCTCCACGTCGCCCGCGAGCAGGAAGCACCCGAAAGTGCCAAACCTGCCGAACCGGCGAGTGACCAAGGAGAGATCCATGACGAACGGAACTTTCCTGCCGGCCTTCTTCTTCCAGTCGGACCGGAACTTGTAGTCCCAGTCGCTGAAGGTCTTCCTGTCCCTCGGTGCGTCCGACTTGAGCGCGCTGGCGTAGGCCTTCTCGAACTCAATCGCGTTCGAAGGTCTTCCTGTCCCTCGGTGCGTCCGACTTGAGCGCGCTGGCGTAGGCCTTCTCGAACTCAATCGCGTTCTCGGCGCACATCTCCAGCCGCCTTTCGCGGTCCTCGAGCTCGCCGACAACCGGCCCGAAATTCTTGATTGGCCACTCGACCATGGTCCTCATCGCAACCCAGACAGAGTTACGATCTCCAAAGTCGTGAGTCACGAGACCTTTGATGGCGTCATGACGACACTGTTGGAAGTCCACCTCGTCCTTGACAGCCGCGCGGATTTCGAGTGCGCGCTTCACACCGCACCGGAACGCCTTTTGACCTCCCGCCTCGAGGATCTTTTGGAACTCTTCTCCTGTCACTTCAGAGCACAGGAGGAAACAGGTGTCCATCTCGTCCTTTCCGAGCTTGAACACCACCGCCTTGGTGATGTCCTCGATGCGACGGGCCTTCTTCCCGTCCTCGACGATCTCGAACTTGGCCAGCACCTCGTCCGTCGGCACCTTGCCGCCGAACGCGACGTCGAACTGAATGAACCCGACGATGCGCCGCTTCGGCACCAGCTCGACCGCCTTCTCTGGCACCTTCTCCACCACTGCCTCCACCGCCACTTCTGCCACGGTCGCCTCCGAAGAATCCGTCCCTATTTCCACTCCGCCGTTCCCACCATTCCCAACAGAATCCATGACCATCTCCGCTGACATTGTCTTTCTCCTATAAAGCTGTTATTGCACTTTGAAGCCCATTGCTTCATTATTTTCATAAGTCATCCTGAATAATGTCATGCTGAGGTTCTCGAAGCATTATTTTCAGGATCTGCGCCTATATTCTTGTGCGAATAATGAAACAATAGACTTTATATCAATGAACATTTTACTACATTTGAAACGAAATTATAGCACACTTTTATAATTCTGTCAATCGCTTTTTTCTCGTCATTAAGGATTCTGTTAAATTTACACGAAAAACGACGTTTGAGCTTAATAACATTCCTTGGGTTTACAAGTACGCAAAATTTCGGTATAATGATAAAAATGTTATAAAAGTGTTAAAAGAGAAATATAAAATTCTATTTTCTATTTTCTAGATTCTACTTTCTATTTTTATGGACAAATTAAACCTCGCCAACGTCCGCGTCCGCATCGCGCCCAGCCCGACTGGCTTTGTTCACGTCGGCAATCTTCGAACCATTCTTTACAATTATCTTTTCGCCAAACATTATAACGGAAAATTCATCATCAGAATCGAAGACACCGACCAATCGCGATTAGTGCCTGGAGCGATTGATGATTTATTGAAAGTTTTAAAATGGGCGGGGATTGAAAGCGATGAAGGGCCATATTTAACTGTTGATAACAAAATTAAAGAAAGGGGCGAATTCAGTCCATATACGCAATCCAAACGTTCCGCGATTTACAACGAGCAAATGCGGCATTTAATTGATAAAGGAAAAGCGTATTATTGTTTTTGTTCAAAAGAACGACTGGAGAAATTGCGCGAAGCGCAAACAAAAAATAAATTGCCGCCGAAATACGATACTTTTTGCCGCAATCTGACTAAAGATGAAGTTCAAGCAATGTTAAATAATGGCGCGCCTTATGTCATCCGTTTCAAAATGCCGGAAAACAAAAGAGTCGTGTTTAATGATTTAATCAGAGGAGAGATATCAGTTAACACGAAAAACCTCGATGATTACGTGCTGATAAAGTCCGACGGCTTTCCCACATATCATTTCGCCAATATCATTGACGACCATTTAATGAAGATTACGCACGTAATGAGGGGCGATGAATGGATTGCCAGCACGCCGAAACATATTCTTCTTTATGAAGCGTTCGGCTGGCAAGCGCCGGCTTTCGCTCATTTGCCGATTCTTCTTAACAAACAAAAAAAGAAATTAAGCAAACGCGACGGCGACACCGCGGTCCGCGATTTTATCGAGAAAGGTTATCTGTCCGAAGCATTCATCAATTTTATCGCTCTGCTCGGCTGGAACGCGGGCACGGAGCAGGAAGTTTACACTTTAAACGAATTAATCAAGCAATTCAGCGTTGACAATATTCATAAAGCGAGCGCGGTTTTTGATTTAGACAAACTTGATTGGATTAATGGACTTTATATCCGCAAACTTTCTCTCAACGATTTTTATTCAAACTGCTTGCCCTTTTTGGAAAGCAATGGTTTATTAAACGCCAAAGGCGAAGCAGTCGTCATCGTTGAAACCAATGAAAAAGTCAAACCAGCGTACGTGAAAAATATTTTAAAATTGGAACAGACGAGAATCAGCAAATTTTCTGACATCGCGGAAGCGATAAAATATTTTTTCACTGAAAAAATCGAATATAGCGCGGATAAGCTCCTCTGGAAAAAAACCAGCCGCCAATCAACGTTAGCCAGCATGAAAGCGCTGGAATTAACGCTTAAAAAGATAAAGACAATTGATTTTACGAAAGAAAAATTGCGCGCCAGCATCATGGAATTGATTGAAAAAAATAATTTGGAAACCGGGGGCGCGCTTTGGCCAATGCGCTTCGCTTTGTCTGGCCGCGAAAAATCGCCCGACCCGTTTGAAATCGCCGAAGCCCTCGGCAAAAAGAAAACTTTAGACCGAATAAATAAAGCGATTTTAAAACTGCTTTAACGAAATTTAGCTCTCTTTTTTGTCACCCTTCGAGAGCCTCAGGGTGACATGGGTTTTATGGTTTTTGGGTTTAATCCGTACATCCATATAAATCCATTCACCCCGCCGTGGCGGGGTAAATCCGTATATCTGTAAATAATCCGTAATCTGTATTTTTATGTTTTTATATTTTTATAAAATCAGCCGGGCATTAATAATTTCAGGATTATTCCTGTTTTTATTTTTTTCAGAAACGCGAGCGCAATCAATTGATGAGTTTAATCAGCAAATTCAAAATAAAGAGCAAACAATCGTTGAAATCAAGAAAAAGGCGGCGGTTTATCAAAAAAACATCAGGATAAAACAGCAGGAATCAATCACTCTCAAAAATCAGCTTTCGATTTTAAGCAATAAAATAGCTAAAACAGGCCTTGACATTAAAGCGACTGAAACCGAAATACAAAAAACAAAACTCGAAACGCGCTCAACTGAGTTGCAAATAATCTCCAAAGAAGATGATATCGGCAATAAGAAGCAAGCGGTCGAGAACCTGCTCCAAGAAATCCACAAAAGCGACAATGAAAATCAAATAAAAATCTTTCTTTCCAATAACTCCCTGTCTGATTTTATAAACGGCGTTGAATACACGAAAGACATTCAAAACAATTTGAAAGACAGATTAGACGGCTTAAAAGACGATAAAAAAGAATTGCAATCGAAAAAAACAGAATTAGAAAGCAAACAATTGAAATTAGGCGAACTTAAAGAAGAGCTTGAATTTGAAAAATCGGAAATGAACGGCGAATCGGTTTATAAGGAAACTTTATTAACGCAGACGAAAAATTCCGAACAAAAGTTTGCCGCGCTTTACGCCCAAACAAAGAAAGAACAGCAGGCCATCAGCGCGGAAATCGCTGATTTAGAAAAGGAGATGAGGCAGAAATTGAATCAAATGAAAAAAGATAAACCAGCGCTGACCGACGCGACGCTCGTTTGGCCAATTCCTCAGAACACGATTACCGCTTTTTTTCACGATCCGGACTATCCTTTCCGCTATATTTTTGAGCATCCGGCGGTTGACATCCGAGCCAAACACGGAACGCCAATCAGCGCGCCCGCAGATGGTTACGTGCTCAAATCAAAAGACGCTGGAATGGGATATAGTTACATCGCGTTAATCCACGCCAACGGCATTTCCACGGTCTACGGCCATGTCAGTAAAATCTTTGTCGCGGAAGATGAATTTGTTTCAAAAGGAGAAACAATTGGACTGACCGGCGGGACGCCGGGAACGCCGGGCGCAGGCAAGCTGGTAACAGGTCCGCATCTTCATTTTGAAGTCCGCGTTAACGGAATACCAGTGAATCCGTTGGATTATTTACCGTAAGTGTCCCCGTCATTGCGAGGAGTCCCGCTATAAGCGGGACGACGAAGCAATCTCGAGACTATAGGTTCGTGATTGCTTCGTCGCCCTGCCTTTGGCGTGGCTCCTCGCAATGACGGCTTTTTAAAATCATGCCCAAATAAAGCGCCCCGACATACGTCGGGGCGCTTATTGTTCTTCATTTCATCTTTTTCGTATTCGTAATTTCGTAATAGTTCGTAGTTCGCCCATTTCTATTTAATCATTCCCGCCAATGTCTGCCAATCAGCGTCGCTGGCCGGCAATTTTCCGTATTTTATCTTGAACTGTTTAACAACCGTCAATCTCTGCGCTGTTGTCTTTTCTTTGCTCGCGTCCGTGCTGCCATAAGCGATAAAGTTTACTGTCTTCCAGTTATCTCCTTCCGGCGCGACGCCGCTCAACTTAACATAATCCTTCATCGCGCTTGATTCTTTTTTCAAATCACGCAGTTCCGCGGCTGGCGTGGCAGGCACGGCGTTTAATATCGGCGCAGCTGGTTCAGCTTGTTTAGTTTCCACCTTTGGCGTTTCCACTGGTTTTTTAGCTGTTTCCGTCTTTTCCGCCACTCCGGCATATGCAATCGCGTTCACTACTGCCCAAGCAAAATTGTCTTTCGGTTGTGCTTTATATTTTTCAACATACTTACTTACTGCCGCTTTTTCTTTTCCCGTATCTTTCGCTTCTGGCTGCAAGCGATAGGCGAGCATATGGACAAATTTTTCATTTGTCTGATCGCTAAATTGCACCATCTTGCCAAATACTTGTGTAAATGCTTTAATCGCTTTCACTTCATTACCCAACACCCGTGTCGGCGTGGTTCCTTGCGCGATTTTTCCTAAATTCGTCCAATCCTTTTCCGTGCTCGGCAATTTTCCGTAAACTGCTTTATAATCTGACAGTAAATCTTTTCTTTCTTCAATATTCATGCCCTTCGTTTTATCTGTCGTACCGTAAGCCAAGTATTTAACCGCGTCCCAATCAGCCGATGTTTTTGGCGCTGCTTTCTTGTTAATCTTCGAAAGGTCGC
>JACRNX010000023.1 GCA_016214755.1 Candidatus Falkowiibacteriota bacterium | reverse complement strand
CCGGGGGTCAATGTTTTTGAGATAATCTTTCGGTGTTGCGGTAAGCCCTAATTTATAGCCGACAAAATACTCAAAAACAGCGCGGCTATTTCCGCCGATTGAGCGGTGGGCTTCATCGGAAATTATCAAGTCAAAATCGGTCGGTGAAAAAAGTTTTTTATATTTATTATCAAAAGACAAGCTCTGGACGGTAGAAACAACAATTTCTGCCTTTCGCCAATCGTCGCGATTTTCTTTATAAATCACGCTGGTAAAATCGTTGTGAAGGATTTTTTTGAAATTTTTGTATGCCTGATCTTCTAACTCCAACCGGTCAACTAAAAACAAAATTCTTTTGGCATTGCCGGTTTTCAAGAAAAGTTTAATTACGCCTGCGGAAACAAGGGTTTTTCCTGTTCCGGTCGCCATTTCAAAAAGATAGCGGTCGTTTCCTTTTTTCGCTGAATTTTGCAAAGCGTAAATTGAGGCGAGCTGATAAGGGCGCAAAAATTTCAAATCTTGCTCTTTGATAAAATCCGCTCTTTGCGTTTCATCTGTCCAGCGGGGGTCTTTCTGATAGTTTAGGTTGCCGTTTGAAAGTATGATAAAGCGAGCGTTTTGAGATTGGGCGTAACGGCGCGCTTGTTCCTTACCATCAAGCGGGTCTTTGTCTTCCGATTTAGCTTCTAAAACTACTAACGGAAAACTTTTCTCATCAAGCAATAAAAAATCAATAAAGCCCTTTTTGGTTTTTTCAAAATCGTTGCCAAATTCATCTATGACTTGCTTTGTGATTTTGGCATTATTTTCTAAAACAATGTTTGCCTTTCCTTTTTCATCGTCAAAAAATCTCCAACCGGCGCTTTGAAGCAACTCATTGATTTTAATTCTGGCTTTGGCTTCTTTTTGCATAATTTCATTTTAATAAATCATCAAGTTCGCATGATAATAAAGCTGACTTATTGAGCACAATCTGCTCTTTCTGGTTCAGATTGTCGGCTGTCATCCGGATGACCCTGGTAGTAATGGCGTCGCCGAGCATGACGCCATTTGTCTTTTCGAAATATTTTTCGTTTTTGTCTCTAAACAATGTCATGTACTGTTTGATTCTATCACCTTTTTCGTGTTCTGCTTTACCTCGCAGATAATAAATTATTGAATCATCTATTTTTGTTGGTATATCCCCTTCTCTAAACCTAAACCAATAATCACTGACATTGTACTCGATACTGATCATGTCTTCTTCCTTGGTATTGTAAAAGTAGATGAAAGAGAAATTGTCCGTGTGAAAATTTTCATGAATTATGACTTCGCGTAATTTCGTAACTGTACGGATTTTATATTCGTCCAAAAACCGTAAATAGCTCTCTCGCCAGTTTTTGAGCCAATTGGTAATAAATGTCTGATCTACAAATAATGGATAAAGGTCGTTTTTGAGGTTTCCATCGCTTACTTTATTCATCTGCAATGTGAGCTTATTAAAAAGATTACGCGGGTCTTTCATATCAATTCCTTTGGCTATCAGATAGTCAAAATCAGGAACAACTTTTTTGCCCATATACCAAAGCAAATCATAAATATCGCGCCCTTTTTCTTCATAGACAGCATCTCCTGACCCACGAGCTCCACGCAGGAAAATAGCCGCTAATTTACTCGCCATAAGCGCGCCCATATTGTATGTCAAAATAACAAATGAAAGCTGGTCACGGTTTATTGGTCTGCGTTCAATAACGGTTTTCGGAACGACAAAATGATTAAGATCTATTTTTACATGCACCTGATTTGACGGATTGCCAAGGCTTAATTCTTTACCGACATGAAATTTTAAAGTTAGCCCTCTGCCAGTGGTAATTTTTATAGTAAGAAAATCAGAGCCAGCGCCGTAGGAATTAATAAAATAATCTTCAACTTCTTTTTTTAGCTCTGCCAAAAATTCCCTTGTTACTGCCCGAGAAACTTCAAAATCCAAATCAACAGACATACGATCAAGTCCATGAATTATACGAAGCGCTGAACCGCCATACATAATCCATTTATTATATTCCGGATGGTGATATATGAAATTCAGAACATAAAACTGCAACTCTTCTTTGAGAGCATTGCGACGGGTTTCAGCGTTTATTCCCCCATAAGCAGAGAGATCATCGAGCTTTCTTTTTACGATTGTTAATATCTGTTCGCTCATATGAATTTTTTAATCATTAAATAAAATTTTTTCTGTTCCACTTTATCCATTTCATCGATGTCTATTCGCAATTCTTCAATCAATCCCTGAATCACTTCCAACTTAACGCCTCCCGCCTTCGCTAAGGCTTCGGCGGGCAAGCGAAACTGGCGAGTTCTGAAATACAATAAATCAAATAACGCTTTGGGCGGCGAAGCGATATAAAAATCAAATCGGCCGGCCGAAGAGGCAGGATTTCCCTTGGCCAAAGAGAAATCAGAAAAAAGGTCTTTTTTAATTGACTGATACGCAAAGTTGCCTGCTTTTGTCTGATAATTTCTTGTAACTTTGGGAGTAACTGAAGTGATACAATGGATCGCTTCGGTAGCAAGATTATAATACTGAAGAGCGGCCCAAGAGCTCACATAGGATGGAGTGCGAATAATATTCGCGAGATAAAATGAGTATGAGGTATCTGTTTTATTTTTTTCAAAAAAATTCGCAGATACATATAATCCCTTTTTAAGCTGTAAAATTTCTTTGTATTTCAAAAAACGGCTGATATATGTGTCAACCGTGGAATCTTTAAGCCCCAGCTGTTTACCAAGCTGATATACGGTGTTTTTATTGAAATGGGGCAATGATTTTAGCTGTTCTAGGAGATTTTTTTTGCTTTTCATATCTTTGACATTAGTGTATCATATGTGAAATACGATGTCAAGAACACAAGGAAATTTCTTCCATTGGTAAAAACATTGCTTCCAGTTTGCAATTTTTTAATGCTTATAGTAAAGTTAAAAAAATAATTTTTAACAAAATCCATTATGTCAGGAACATCCACGTTAGCTAAAAAAAAGAAAGCTGAGATTTTAGAGGAATACTCTAAATTAAAAGAAAAATTAGAGGATGCCAGCGGATTGGCGCAACAAGTTTATAAACAGCAAAACTTGGATATTATTGCTAAAGCCAAAGAACAAGACACTAATGCTATTGCCAAAGTATTTTCCGCTTTGAAACAAACAATGAACGCAGAAGTAAATGGCTTGCTTGAACAACTGAACGTCGAACTAACTAAGCTCATGCAAAAAACGTTAGCAGGAGCAAAAGAATTTGACGATCTGCAAAACGGCGTTGAAATTTCAAAGCAAACATTAGAAGCAAATTACAATATACAGATCGGCGCGGAAACATTAGCCAACTTGATTGACGAATATACAAAAAAACAAAAGGATTTGGAAGATGCCTTCCAAATAGAAAAAGATGAATTAGAAATGAAAATCGCCCTGCGAAAAAGAGATTGGGAACGAGAACAAGAAGAGCTTGCGTATAGCACCAAATTACAGCGTGAACGCGAACAAGCGCAGTTTGAAACTGCACGCACGGAGCAAGAACAAACATTAGCGGCCAGAGAAAACACCTTAAATCAAAGAGAGGGTGATTTAAAACGGTTGCAGGACGTAGTTACCAAAATGCCTGAAAACATCCAAAAAGAAGTGGAAAAGAAAGAAGGAGAAATTTTAAAAAATCTCCAAATCAAATTTGCTCAAGACCTTAAAAATGCGCAACAAACATGGACAGCTGAAAAAAACATCTATGAGTTACGTATTGAAAACCTACAAACGCAATTAGAAAAACAGCAGATAACAATTTCAGAAATCAAAATAGAAGCGGACAAAGCCGCTAAAAAAGCGCAAGAACTGGCCATTACCATTATTGAAGGAAAGGCAAAGGAAATCGAACAAACAAGCCAAAAAGCAGAAGCCAAATATTCTGAATGACGCTGAACCTAGTCAAACGCTCCCTTTGAAAAACAAAACAGCCTCCTCGTTGCAACGATGGAGCTGTTTTATTATTAATCAGAGTAAAAATTCTGTCTTTCTTTTAAACAAATCAAGCCGACGCTTGCAGTAGACGAGCAACCAATCGCCTCTGAATTTCCAAAATGTCTGAATTGGTCGGGCTGGAGGGACTTGAACCCTCGACCTCATGTACCCGAAACATGCGCGCTAGCCAACTGCGCTACAGCCCGATAATTAATTAATCAACTAAGCGTTTAAGCACAAAGCACAAAATTCAAAATCCAAATAAAATTCAAAATTAAAATTTCAATTTGGGTTTTGAGCTTGCTTTGAGCTTTGGACTTTAGGTTTCGAACTTCTCCGACTTACCATTAGGGCGCCATAGCCCGATTATTTCTTTTGCTTGATAAGAGCAACTACAAGTGATTCTAAAATTCAGAATCGAAAACTTTCTGTTCCCGCGGCCTCAATTATCTCTCTTAAGCGACTTCTAAATTCCTCGTAAGTCGTTTTTTGCTCCCGATGAGCTGAATTTTGCATCCATTTTTCATAATATTCAATCCCTTGATCCATTTTTCTGCCGCTAAACAGCATAAATCGATCGCGCATCGCACTGTATTCAGGAATGTGTAATTCCTTCGCCCGTTTTAGGTGTTCATAGGCCCAAATAATATCATCCATTTTTATCGCTTTCTCAAAAAAGACAGGGGTAATTTCTTCTAAAGCGTGAATATGTTCTTTCATCAATCGCCTCCTTTGTTCCGCCGTCAACTG
Source organism: Candidatus Falkowiibacteriota bacterium (assembly GCA_016214755.1). Lineage (GTDB taxonomy): Bacteria > Patescibacteriota > Patescibacteriia > UBA11705 > JABHMO01 > JACRNX01. The sequence continues at coordinate 19,345 of JACRNX010000023.1, read as the reverse complement.
GCGCGGCACAAAGATTTCCACCATCGTTTGTTTTTCAACCATCTCCCGCATTTTCTCCAAACGGGCTCGCTTTGCCTCTCCCAATTCCTCATCCGGTTGGTTTAATAGATATCCAATTAAATATAAAAGCTGGTTTTTCATCGCTGGGAATTCCGGCAGGTGATACTTTTTAGCGTTGAGAAGTTGCAAAAATGCCAGTCCCTCATTTTCGTCATTGATTGCCTCTCTAAACAATGACGGCGTCAATTCTGCGACAAAATTTCTCGTCTCCGGATCGGTCTTTTCTTCAAATAAATCATGCGCGAACGTGGTGGGACCAGTTTCTTTTTCCGCCACTCCTGTCTCCTCATAGGGACTGTCTTCTTCTTTAAATCCAAACTCCTCTGCCGGCGATATTTCCACTGGTTTTGGGAATCGTTCAGACCTTACCGTGTCCATTAGCGCTTGCAACTGGGCATGGCGCGAACGACCCAGTTCTTTCATCCCTTGAAGTAGTAATTTATCAACGAACCTTAAAAAACTCTCTTGCATATCGCGATATTCGGGTAGATTATACCGCTGCGCGTTATAAAGATAACGATAAGCGGCCTCTTCATCGCGCGCGATAACCGCTGATTCAAACATTTTTTGCGTATTCTTTCGCAATTGCCCCAATAATTTCTCCGGCGCGCCTTTGAATTTTTCCAGCGGCAATAATGTTTCTTCAAAGTCGCGGTCAATGTCTTGTTCTTTCAACTCTTCGTCACGTATTTCTTTTACTGGTTCACCCGCCCGTTTTTCTCCTTCTGGCTCAAACTTTTTTTTTCTTTTAACGCCAGGAGCCGTCTGCTCCTTTTTGACAATGTTATTTGGCATAGGTTGTTCAAACATATTTTTTTATTTTAACGATTCTATACCCCATTATAGCATTTTGACACGAAAAAATCAATAATGGCTACAAATTACTAATCACTACGAATGTTACGAATAGAAAATTTAGAAAATGATCTCAAATTTTAATCTAAAACCTAATAACCTAAAACCTGGAACCTAAAATAAAAGAACCCCTTGCTGGTAGATTCCGGCTTTTGCGCCAAGTGGGTGGCCGCAACCATAGCCCACGGGCCATGGTTATAGAGGCCTCCCATAGAATCTGTTTGACCCGAAATATTGCCAGCATGGGTTCACTTACATTGAAACAAATTTTATAATTTAATACAAGACGTACAGATTTGTACCCTTCTCCGCCAAGGCTTCGGCGGGCAGGCAGATATACAGATGAGGGCAGAAAAGATAAACAGGATAAACAAGATTATTAAAAAATAAAAATCCTAAATTCGAATGTCTAAATCCTAAATAAACCCCAATTTTCCAATTTTAGAATTTCGATATTAGGGTTTAGAATTTTTAATAAACAAATTACCAATTACGGATTACTAATTACGAGTTACCTAGTTTCTCTTTGATTTATTCCAAGATTTCATCCAAATTCACGTCGTATAAAATTTTTTCTAACACCAAGTTATATTCAATCAGCTCGTCTTTTTTGAACCAAAGCGTGATTTCCTTTTCCGCTTCCTCGACAGAACCAGACGCGTGCACCAAATTGCGGATAGCGCGATCAGCCGAGTCGGATAAATCATAAGAATCAATCGTGTAATCGCCGCGGATGGTGCCAACGTCAGAACTTAATGGCTCGGTTCCGCCGGTAATTTTCCGGACAATGCCGACCGCTTTACTTCCTTCCCAAATCATGGCTACGACCGGTCCGGCGGACATGTATTTTTTTAAACGCGCGAGCACCGCTTGGCCGCATTCTGCCGACGTCTTAAAAGGCGGTTGCTCGCCCTTGTTCTTATACGACGCGATAGATTTTTCTCCGACATTTTTAATCCATTCAGGATTAACAAGATAATGTTTTTCCACCATGGCCGGCGTCGGCACCAGCATTTTTATCGCGATTAATTTCAAGCCGCTGTTTTCATAGCGCCGAATAATCTCGCCGATTAAAGTTCGCTGAACGCCGTCTGGCTTGATCACCACTAAAGTTTTTTCCATAAAAATTCAAATTAATTATTTTAGCTTTTTAGGAATTAGCTTATTAGCTTCTTAGAAACTATTTTAATTGCAAATTACGTCCTTCGATTCTCGTCCCTTTTAATATTATTTTCTTAATTTCTTATTTTCTTATTTCCTTATTTTCTTATTTTCTTGTTTCATTGTTCTATTATTTTCTTCCCATCTGAACTTAACTTAATCGTCCCGAGCTGGTCTGTCCGCAAAATTTTCACGCCCAAGCGCTCGAGCCGCGACAGCGTTCGCGGATGCGGATGGAAAAACTCATTGCCAGCGCCGCTTTCGATAACCGCGATTTGCGGATTGACGGCGGCCAGAAATTCCTCTGAACTGGCCGTGTTGCTGCCGTGATGGCCGACTTTCAAAACATCAGACGACAAAATCACGCCGCTGTCGAGCAATTCCTTTTCTTCCGCCTCGCCCGCGTCGCCAGCGAATAAAAATTCGCTTTCGCCGTAAACCAAACGCGTGACAATCGAGGTATCATTTAATTCCGCTGATTTTTGGTTCGCGATATTCGACTGCGGATACAAAAATTGCAGTTTTATCTCTGGCCCTAATTGCAATTCAAACAAATTATCAACGATTTTCGCCGGCACTTGTTTCTTTTTTATCTCTGCCAACCAAGCGGCGTACGCGTTCGCGTCGTTCAAAACGCCGTTTAAATAAACTTGGCGCACTTTATACCGCCGCAGTATTTCAACCAAGCCGGTGACATGGTCGCTGTGAGGATGAGTTAAAATCATCGCCTCTATCGTTTTGTCCCAAAACGGCATCGCCTCGCCCAGTTCTGCCAAAACAGACTTATCGGGTCCGCCGTCAATCAGCACGTCAAAATTATTCGGCGCCCTAATATAAATCGCGTCCCCTTCGCCGACATCGAAAAAATAAACTGACAGCGCCGGCGCGTCTTTGTCTTGCCAAAAATAAAAATTGCCGCTGACGGTCAGCCACAGCAAAACAATAATCAGCAAGCCGAAAATCGTTGAAAGTTTTAACCATTGTTTGATCATATTGCGTTGATCATATTACGTTTGACAAATTTTATTGCCCGCAGTAAGCTGAAATCTATAGGAAGGAGGGCAAGAAATGGGATTGCGAAAAATAATTAAGGAACGCCCTGAAATCGCTAACCTCGTCTTTGAAATTTATTCTCTTCTCCTCGACCTCGGCATTGAACGAGTTTTTCGGAGAGAGGACAAACCTCTTTTGACCAAAAAACAAGCTTTGATCCGCAAGAAAATAGGAGAACTCAACAAATTGACAGGGCAAAGATTCTCATCACGGAGCTGGCGTGAAGAAATTTGGGATTATGCCAACTGGTTGCTCGCGCGCGGCCTAAAAATCAAACGCCTGAGAGCGCCCTTCGTTCTTTGTTCTCCGTTTTCAGAAAAGGAATAGATATATTTGAGACGCACGCGCACCCTGCTTGCGTCTTTTCATTTTAAATCCCGAATTCTCAATTCATCAGCAATATCTGCAGCCCATTTCGCGACCGCGTATCGATTATTAAAATTTATCGAATCAGGACAAAGGAGATTTATCGGAAAATGCACGCGCGCCACGTCTAAAATAATCTTCTTTCTTTTACTTTCCGCCCCTTGCCATTCTTCCAAATATTCATCCGATATTGCTCCAAAATTCTGGAGAATATATCTATTGGCGATGTTTAGAGAACTAATTAAATTTTCATGCGCTATTCTACGACGAGAATCCATTTCAGCGTGCAATCTTCTAAATTCGTCCTCTTCTAAATAAAACTTTTGGCGATCAACGAGATACGCGATTCTACTGACAATCTCAACATAATTTTTCACGGCGCACAGAGCATCCTCAACAAAATCCCGCGCCTGCTTTTTCCTTTCTAACAATTCTGCCTCTTGTTTTATTCTCTCTTTGCCATTAATTTCACTCTTAATTCCAACGCTATCTATCATCGCTAAAATTTTTTCAATCAAATCCAGATTCAAAGTCGTTTTTTCTTTACCTTCTTGCGTTTTTGACTGTATTAACTCTTTTTTTGTCACAATCAATTTAAGTTAAGCTTTTTGAAAAATCTTGCTAAAAAACATTTCAAACTCACGCCGCTAAATCAAGTTCTTGTTCGAAAAGCGTTTTTTGCTTATCAATTGATTCCAAAATTTTCAGATATATCGCTTCAGTCTTCGGATGCGCGCTTAATTTATCTTCGATCTTTTTACGCAAAATGGCGATCGTCTCGGCGTGGCTTTTCGCCGAACGTTTCCGAAACGCCTGATATTGGTCAGCAAGAATCAGTCTAACGCGAAACGCTTGATACTTATCCGCCAACTCCAAAGAAGCGATTGACTGGTCAGCGTTTTCCAGCCCGACGTTCTCCGGATCTTGTCCGTCCAGCAAATGATGGCTGGCGCTGATTTCCACGATTCGCGCGTCAATTTTCGCTCTTCTCAAAACAGCGTCTGTCCAATAAACATGCGCCGACCATACCTTCAACATCGCTGAATCAGCGTTGATGTTTGTTTCTGGCCGCGGCCGCTCCTGCCTTTTCACGGCGCTCTCAATTAATTCGAGCACCTCTTTCGCCCGCGCTAAAGACATCGCGCCTTCGCGCGCTTTTATCATCAGCGCGACGGACAGCGGCAACTCCCGCGCCGCCAATTTTCTCGCGCCAACAGGATATTGTTCCTCGTTAAAATCAAGGTTGAATAAATCAACAAACGCGCGCTGTTCGTCGTCCGTCGCTTCAGCCGGGCCTGATTTGCCGACATCATGGAGCAAGCTCGCCAGTCGCAAATCATTCAATTCTTTTTCAGTCAATTCTTCTTCGATAAGATTATCAACAATTTCCGAAATCTCAACCGCGTCTTGAAAATGGGAATTGCGCCGTCTGTTTTTACCTTCAATTTTTGACAGCAAACTTAATCGGTCAATAATCGGCGCTGGTATTTTTTCAAATCCCAACGCCAAAAAAAGTTCTTTCACGTCCGATGGCGTCCGGCTGTCCGCGTGAAACGACGCGCGCCCCGCAAGCGCTTCGCTTTGCGGGGCGCGCGCCCTTTCTTCCAAAATTTGATGCACGTGAAATTCTTTTACCATAATTCCGCGATAAATTTCTTGACTTTATCTTCGTACTGATTATTTACTACTTCTTTTGTCAACAGAATCGGCGAAGAAGGATGCTTCTTGCCGGCGAGCTCCGACATTTTACGGATTGTCCGCTCGCCGCCCGCGCCGCCCATGGTGCAAAAAAACGCGCAACGGACAAACCGTTCTTTGTTTTGAACAATATACGTTCGCGCGGCCGGCGTCATGTTCCACGCCCAAACCGGCGTGCCGATAATCACCAAATCATAATCAGCCGGCTGTTTTTCGAGCGGCTTAATTTTCGTCTGCAATTTAAAAGTGGCGTCCCGTCCGGCGTTGATATACCCAATTGAACCGCTCCTATCTTTTAAATCAACGATTTCTTCGCCATCGCCATTCAACGCGCCAGCGATCGCCTCGCCCACCTGCCGCGTCACGCCTGTGCGGGAATAATAGACAACAAGGATTTTCATACCAAGAATGATTATAAATTTTTTTATGATTTATAAATTACCCTCCGCAATTTTACTCAAATCACTATTAGTAATTCCAAGCCCTAAAAAGCGCATCATCTCATAAGCTACATTTCCGTCTTTCATATAAATAGCTCGGCACTTTGTCGGCTCAATATACCAAGCTTCACCGTGTTCTTCAACTTGAAGAAGAATTTTACCTTTAAGTTTATTAGCAAGGGCATTTTGGGAACAAACAGAGGTGCTGTTCTTCATCGCAGTCGTGTCATCTACTTTCGGAATTTTGTTGAGATTTTGGTTGGTAATGCCCAAACTAAAATACCGCATTAAGTTATAAGCAGACGCGCCGTCTTTCATGTAATATTTTTTACTGTCTTTGGGGTTTACATACCAGGATTCGCCGTTATTTTCAACTTGCAATAAAATTTTACCACTTAATTTTTTTATTAGCGCTTTATCAATAGAATGAGTGCTAGAATTTTGTGGATTATTTTGATTTGTGGTTTCGCTCGCGTCATCGCCTTGTATAAAAAGACTCAAATTTCCAAGCTTACTTAAATCAATATCTTCCAAAATGGTCGAAACCCTTGAATATTTATTGCTTGAGCCATCATTGTAGGCAAGCGGTGAATTATTAAGCCAGCTATTAATTTTGTTTATTGATAAGAGATAGCCCAAAGAATTTAAGCTTCCTTTTATTACGGCCGTAGGAATTCCAATAAAGGTGCCGCTTTTCTGATAAGCACCGCCTCCTGAATTACCATGTTCGATGACTGCAGTTGTTTTGAGATAACTGCCATCTATTCCACTAAAATCACCGCTGGTGGATGTTATATTCTCCCCGAAAATTGCAGGATAGCCATAAGTGGTTAAAATGTCGCCCAATTTTAAATTGTTATTATTCGCTGTTGAAATGTCAATAAATGAAAGTGTTTTATTACTGGGGTTCCGTAATTTTAGGATAGCGACATCAGTATCGCTGGACACCTTATAAATATCTGCAATTTGTCTGTCATTGAAGTAGGGATTATCGTTGTAGCTACTAATAAAACCGACCAAGCACCCGTATGTGTTCTCAATAACATGTTTGTTCGTCAAAATCATTCCGCTGGAAGAAATTACCGTACCCGAACCTTGGCTTGCTTTTGTTGAGCTTACGAGGCAAATCAACTTTACTGTCGACTTGATTATTGTATTTTGATTGCTAATCTCTGAATTTTCTGAAGGTGTTTGATAATTTTGTTTATATGAAGACTCACAGTATTGAGAAGTCGCAGGTGAAGCAGTTTCCACAAATGAACAATCAAAAGTTTTCGAGCAACTTCTTGTCTGAATTCCTTGCGGCGAACATGTTCCCCAATCTCCACATGACCAAGTATCAGCTGAACAGGCAGGGGTGTAAGTGCAGGATTGGGTAGTTGCGGGTGATTGCGTGCCGCCTTCACAGTTTATAATTTTACTACAAGTTCTAGATTTTATGCTATTAGACGCACATGCACTCCAATCTCCACACGACCAACTATTTAAAGTGCAAACCGACACATAAGTACAAGCTTGAGAAGTCACCGGAGCGGAAATTCCGCCTTCACAATTTGAGGTTTTGGTACATGTTCTCGTTTGTTTTCCAGCAGACGAACACACACTCCAATTTGTACATGACCAATTTTCCGAAGTACATAGCGGAGTACAACTTTGCGATGTTGACGGTATGCTCCCCTTGCACGAAGAAACCTTATTACAGGTTCTCGTTTGTTGTCCAGCTTGAGAACAAGCGCTCCATTCACTGCAAGACCAAGAACTATTATCGCATGGCGACAAAATATCAATAAATACATTTTTACTTGTTTGAAGCCACCCTTGCCAACCTGTAGTACTGTTTTTATTAGAAGCAAAAATTGTTATTGCTTTTATTTTATTATCCGTAAAAAGATTTTTATTATTTTGAGGAGTAACTTTAATTTGTGTATTAGACCATTGCACATTAGAAGAACATCTTATCCCATTACAAAGTACATCACTCGCTCCATCTTTATTGTCACCGAAATTATTACCTTTTATAGTGAGCTCTTCTTGCCCCCATGCTATATCCGTAGAAGGAGTTATTTCTGTGATTTGCGGAGCTAACGATGAGGCGTTTAATTGAACAGAATATTTATTACTATCTGTGATAATACCCTCAATTGGAATTTTTACAAAAACATTAACTTGACCGGCCTTGGGGATGTAATTGAACCTAGCTGTTATTTTAGTGTCAGTCCATTCCGTGACGGCCAAAGGTGGGAACCATAACGAATCAGCAGATGATTGTATTTGTCCAGTATCCGCAACAAAAACACCTGATGTTTGCGGGCTTGAGCCATAAGTGGTAAAGCCACTCCCCTCAATTATAACGAGGTCGTTATAATTGATTTGTGATGGAGTGATTGAAGTTATTTTTGGGAGTGCGGTATCTTGAGCATGAACAAAAGTTCCCATAAGAAAAAAGGATGCGACGCCGAAAAAAATTAATAAAAAGTTTTTCATAAAGATCAAGTAAATTATTTTTCCTTTCCCAATTTATTTTTTGATTTCCATATTAACGAACCCATTTCATTAAATTCTTTATAGAAGGTAACCACATCTTTACTTATTAAGTTCGTTAAGTATTTTTTAGTAGCGACTTCCTCAATATTCTCTTGTGTCAATGTAATTTGTCCATTTTTTTTTTTTTTTTATTTACAAAATATATTTTGCGGATCTTCGCTCCATCTGCCAATTATATCTATTAGCTGATTTAAACGTTTAAATAAATCGGGCTTATTTTGTATTGCTTTATTATCAATTAATTTATTATATAAATATTTGATATCATGCCCATGTTCTCCTTTTTTCTCTTGATGTGGAAGAGGTATATTAAGTTGCTTTATTATACCTTTTAAGAAGACTTCTATCCCGTGTTTTATATTAAAAACAATGGGAACAATTAAATCTCGATTGTTATATTTAAGAGATGAAAATGATTTTTCAGAGCTAATCGCCTTGGAATATTTCTTGTCTGAATCGAGTAAATATTGACAAGCTAAATGCGCAAGTGAAAAGTAAGACTGGGCATAATAATACCACCGCCATTTGTTTCCATATCCTCTATGCTGCTTTTCATATTGCATAAAATGTTTACTTTTCTTACATATTAATCTTACCAAAATTATCCGCCCCGCGCAAACGGCTTTTGTTTCATCTTTAACAAAAACATGATTAACAAAAAATAAATCGCCAGCGCCAGCCACCAGTCAATTTTCATTTCCAGCGCCGCCCACGACAGCCGCGAAAAACCTTCAGCTATTTTAATCACGTAAGTCAGCAACAGCCAATTAAACCAGCCGATAATTTGGCCGAGAAACAGAAAAATTGACGCGAAAATGAATTGAAAAAAACCAAGCAGCATGATCAAAGGAATAAACGGCAGGACTAAAACATTGACCAGCGGAGACACGATTGACAGCCGATGAAAATTAAACAGCAAAAGCGGCATGGTAAAAATTATCGCGGACAATGTGCTGGCGACATTTTCTTTGATGGCGAACGTCTCGGGCAATGATTTTAATTTTTCCGTCAGCCGCGGACTCAAAAACATCAGTCCCAGCATGGACAAAAATGAAAGCTGGAAACCCGCGTCCCAAAGCAAAATTTTGGGATTAACGGCGACCATAATCCCAGCCGCCAGAACTAAAATGTTCAGCGGCCGCCCGCGACGACCAATATAGCCGGCGAACAAAACCAGCCCAGCCATAATCGCCGCGCGTATCACTGACGCGGACAGGCCGGTCAATATCACGAAGACGAACAAAAAACATAATATAATCCAAAACGCGCGGCGCCGGCTGATAAAAAAATGCGGGGCGAGGTTGGACAGAATTACGGCGATAATTGTTACATTAAATCCGGAAATCGCGATAATATGCGAAAGCCCGACCGTTTGAAAATTTTTCGTTAACTCGGCCGGCAAGCCAGAGCGTTCGCCAAGAAGAATGCCGGCGAGCAAAGACGAGGCCGGTTCTGCGAGCGTCTGATTGATTTGAGCGACGCCGAAATTTTTCAATTGAAAAATTTCGGCGATTAATAAATTTCCCCGGCCGCTGTCCAATTTTTTTATTGACGGCCGCTCGCAAATTGAGTAAATGCCGAACCGCGCGAGATAAGCGTCATATTTAAAATTTTCCGAAGAACCTGGCGTTTGCAATTCGCAATTCACTTCCAATAAATCGCCGTATTGGTATTCTGGATATAAATTGACTTTCAAAAGAATTTTTCCTCGGTAATCTGTCGGTTTCACGGTAAGATATTGCTGGCTAGCGCGGCTTCCCGGCGCGTCAACCACCTCCGCTTGAAATGTTTTTTCTTTTCCATTGTCATGAGCGATGTGCGAGGAATCAATGTTCACGGCGAACAGACCCGCCCAAATATTGCCGGCGACAAGAAACGCGATAATTAAAAAAATGAATTGCTTCCGCGCGAGAAGCAAACATAAAAAAATAACGAAACAAAACGCCAGTGCCCAATTCGCCTTCAATGCCATCAGCTCAAACGAAGCGACGCCAGCCATAAACGCCAAACAGCCATAAAGCATTTTTCGCGATTTTGTAATCATTTCATTTTGACAAATGTAAAAAAATCAGCGTTATTAGAGAGTCCAGCGTTGTTTACACTTTTGTCATTCCGACTGAAGCGTAGCAGAATGGAGGAATCTTTTGACAATAAGCTACGAAAACTTTTAATTTGAGAGATTCCTCGACTTCGCTCGGAATGACAATTTAGACAGAGTTTACCCTGAGCGACCCCGCCCCGGCGTACGTCGGAACGGAGGAGTCGAAGGGCTCGGTGTAAATTCCGCCCGCCCCCTTGTCATTGCGAGAAGCCCCGCTCCGACATACGTCGGAGCGGGGCGACGAAGCAATCCCAGCGCCTTATAGTCTCGAGATTGCTTCGTCGTCTAACTCCTCGCAATGACGGTGCTGCTTCGCCCTCCAATTTCCAAATTAAAAAGTTACCCTTCGGAGAACCTGTCTGCGAAGCAAACCGTCTTTAAAATATGCAAGGGCTGCCTGTTTCTCTTGTCCTCTTATTTTGACAAGCCATCGTTAAAAATCGTCTCATCGCTTTTTTTAACTAACTCTCCAATCAAGCGAAGCCAATTATCTTCCGCTAAACTGGACAGTTCTTGGCGCGAGGTTAAAACGTGATATAAATTCGACTTGGCATTGCCTTCAATAATCAACTCGCCATTGGTGAAATAAATCTGATTCAAACATTTATTTAATACCTGCGGGACGAAATTCGGCGCGAACATGCTCTGACCGAGAAAATGCGCCACCGGCTGATATTTTTCGCCAACGACCATATTCAACAACGTGGGCGCGATGTCCAATTGACTGCTTAAATTTTGTAGGACCCCCTTTTGTCCATCAGGCAAAACCATGACAAACGGCACGCGATTGTAAGCGTCAAAAATCAGTTTCTCGTCCTGCCCGCGAAAATTATAAAAGCGATGGTCGCCGTGGATTAAAATAATCGTGTTTTTTAACAAATTTTTCGCCTTCATCTTTTCAAAAAATACTTTCAAGGCGTCGTCAGTCACTTTCATGAAACCCAGATATTTCCGCAGATCGGCCTCGTCAATTTCCACGCTGTTGACGAGCCAAGGATTCAACTCGCCACTAAACGATTCGATTTTAACGCCATTCTTCTCCCATTGATATTGAATCAGTTCGTCATTATGCGGCGCGTGAGTGGTAAAACTCAAAAGATAACTGAAAAATGGTTTTTTCTGATTCGCCATTTCATTCACCGCTTTTTCGAAAACCGAAATATCATCTTGTTTCTGCCGGAAATACGGCGTGGAATAATATTGGTCAAATCCCCATTTCGGTATCAAAACATCGCGATTCCAAAATTCCGGAACATTGGCGTGGAAAAAATTAGTGCCATAGCCGAAATCTTCTTTTAAAATCGTCGGCAAACAGCGATATTGTTTGTTTTTATGCGAATAGTTGACGGGCTCGAGCGAATCCGGCCAGAAACCGCATAATGATGAAAATTCCGAATTGATTGTTTCGCAACTATTGCTATGAAAATTAGGAATAATGATGTTTTCAGCCATTAGCGATTTCAAAAACGGCATGGCGGACGGCTCGTTCTCCACCGCCCAGCTGGGAATTGATTCGAGTTGAATAATAACAATGTTTGGTGTTTGACTAAACGTTGGCCGCGCTAAACCCGCGGCGCTCGGTTCGCTCAACCGCGCCGTCTGATTGTAAACGTCTTTTGTTTCTTCCAGCCATGTTTTATCGGCCGCTGATTCGTCTTTCCCATTTTTGCTTTGAGCGTAAACTTGGCTATAAAAATATCCCCAAAACCCAAGGTCAGTCAATTGTTTTTGCAAGTTCCACCAAGTGTCGCGCGGATTATTGTACAAATATGAAGAGACGCTGAAAGCGCCGGAATTTATGATTAAAAATAAAATCAACAGCAAAAGCGTCTCCCTCGTTTTTCGTTTTGGTTCAAAAAATAACTCAAGCGGCCGCGGATTCGATAAAATTAATTTAACGCGCCCTTCTCTGAATCGGCGATAAAGATAGGCGTTAATGATTATCGCCAGAAAGACAATAGCGGCGAGGACAAAAAGTTTCGTCGGCACCAAAAACCAAAAATCCTTGAGGTGCTTAACCATCGTGAAATTTATCTGCGACGATTGCTCGAAACTGAAATCAATGAACGAACGGTAAACAGAATAATAAGCGAAGTTGACGAGCGAAGCGAAATAAAAAATAAAAAACGCGCTGGCGCAGACAAACCGCCAAAGCCGCCAGCGAAAAAAATTATACAAAAGGAAATAACTGACCGCCGCGATTAGCACGAAAAAGAAATGCAGAAGCGTAAAAGGCAAATCCAGCAAAGAAAAATAAATAAAAAAATAGATGACATTCAGGCAAATCAAAATCGAGCTGAAAATTAAAGCCAATTTTATTTTTTGAAAATCCATAATCCGTATCACTCAAAAATTAACGATAAATTTTTCGTAGAAACCGATAGAGCCCGGCTTTTACGGGCTGATAAAGTTTTTCGTACGTGCCGACATACTCAATAATTTCAGCGTTCGGCGAAAAACCCACTTTGAAGCGAGTGAAACCAGCCCAATTCTCTTCGCGGCCAGCCGCGTCTTTCGGCGCCGCGCCCCAGAAATCGTAAAACCACATACCCGCGTCTTTGGCGTCTTTAATCGCTTGCCATTGCAAAAGATACGGCGCCATTGCTTGCCGAAAACCATAATCCGACGCGCCGAAAAGATAAGTGGCGGTGTCGTTCCAAAAAACCATTATGTTCGCGCTGACGCAATGTTCCTCGAACTTTGCCAGGTATAATTTGACGAATGGCAGACGCAAGATATTTTTAAAATAATCTTGTCCGAATAATTTAATCTTCTGCCGCGCTTCCGTGTCTTTCAGCAGTTCCAAAAACTCCTTGAACAAAAAATTGTCAACTATAATTTCCACTCCGCGCTTTCGCGCCACGCTGATGTTATATCTCGTTTTCTGGTGCATCTGCGACAATAATTCTTCCTCGCTTTTTCGGATGTCAAGAATCAGCGTGTGCCGCGGCTGAATGTCGCGCGCTGATTTGACGAAACCCAAATCATCAAGAATCCGACACCATTCGCTGTCTCCAAACGGTAAATCAATCTGCGAATATATCGCCTTTTCCGCCTCGGCTAATTGATCAATCCGTTCTGACAAAATTTTTAAAATAGCAAATTTCTGCACGTCTAACGCTGATTTAATCACTGGCCCCCTCGGCGCGAAAAATATCCTTGCTCCTAATTTTAATTTTGCTTTAAATAAAAAAATCACCGCCCGCCATTCGTTATTTTCTTCGACGACAAAGCGCCAAATTTTTTCTTTCTGCTGCGACATGAAATCGCCCCATTCCCACGACTGCAAAAACGAGCCGCCGCCGTTTCGCCGGACAAATTCGTTCCATTTTTCTTTCTCATTTTCTAACGCTTCGCGCGTCTGCATAAATTACAAATAATCAACCGGCGTTTTTTGTCATGCTTCTATGTCACCCTTCGAGTGCCTCAGGGTGACATTTTTTAGTCATGTTTTTGTCATGGTGAGGCTCTCGAACCATGACAATGTCACTTTTCGATCCTTCGAGGCTCGTCCCGACTTTGCGTCGGGACTCGCACCTCAGGATGACATCTCAGGGTAACATTCCTCAGAATGACAACGAATTATCAGTTTTCTCTTTCAGGTAATCAGTATATCATTATTAATCAGTAATCATTTAACGGATTACGAACTTTTCAATATCCTCAACGCCTTCCGCACTCGCTCGCGCACGTCTTTTTCCGTCGCGCCGACTTGCTTCAACGCCTCTCTCGACTGGCCAGCGGAAAATCCCAGCGCCACCAGCGCCTCCACCGCGTCCGCGTCCGCGTCCAGTTCATCCGCGTTTTTAACGCCAGCCATGTTTGAAAACGCCGCCACTTTGTTTTTTAATTCGAGGACAATTCGTTCGGCGATTTTCGTGCCAATGCCAGAAACTTTTTTCAAAATCGAAGCATTACTGCTCTTGATGGCCGAAATAATGTCTTCGATCGGCGCGACGGCGAACACGGATAAAGCTGTCTTTGGTCCGACTCCGGACACGGAGATTAACTGCTCGAACAATTTTAATTCTTCAATCGTTTTAAATCCAAAAAGTTGGAGCGCGTCCTCGCGCACATGCTGATAAGTAAACAATTCGATTTCACCGCCGCTGTTTATTTTCAACGCTAATTCCTCTGGCACGAATACCTGATAGCCAATGCCGTTGTTTTCTATCACTAAAAAATTCTCTCCTTTGAATTTAACGCGGCCGTTAATATACGAAATCATAGATTTTAGCGTTTAATTGTTAATAGTATATCTTTTCTAAATAAACAATTCAATTGGCTTAATGGTTAATGCCACGGCCTTCTTTTAATTTTAGCCAAAATGTCGTCTTTTATTTAAAAAAATATAACCAAAGTTGACACTTTGTTAAAAATAGGATATACTGTACTCTTGAACATTTACAATAGAAAGAGAGGTATCCAGTGATGAACGCGGCGAATACGGCGAATACCAAGAACAGACGATTTATCCTTGTGAACCATGAGTGCCCGGATTTTGATTCCATTGTCAGCACGTTTCTGTGGCTCAAAGCCACGGGAATGAAAATAACGGATCCAGAACTACTGTTCCGTTTCGTGCAACCCGGCCAGCGGCTGGCGGTCAGCGAATTTGACGCCGACGACACGGTGGTCCATTTCGACACCGGCCGGCGCTTTTGCTCCGCGACAAATGATTTCGACCATCACGGCGACGATGAAAACGGAGCGCCGCTTGTCGCGCGTTTCGCCAGCGCCGCCAGAACCGTTTATCAGACATTCCCGCAACTGCAAAAAGACCCGGTCATCGGCGATATCGTCGAACTCACTGATCGCGTGGATAGCGGCAGCAGCGTGAACTGCGAAGACGAAGAATCGCGAAGAACTATCGCCAGTTATAAGGACGAACTCATGGAGTTCAACAACAAAGGCGAAGGAATCGTGCTTCTCGTGACTGAACAAAAAGGACCGCGGGAAGTTGTCTCCTTTGTTTCCAATCTCGAAACTGAAAACGACACTATCAATGATATTGACAAGCTCATCGCCTGCATTCTCATGCTTGACAAGTGGTATGGCGATAAAATCGCCAACAAGGCCGAGACGCCGGATGTTTCGGAGAAAGAAGCGGAAAAGTTTGACCGGCTGGCGGCGACTTTTCTCGCTACCATGGATCCTGACCTCTTCGGCATAACAGATAATGACGCGCTTCTGCGCTTTTACAGTGATATAAACATGGGTTCGCCATGCGCGGCGCAAGAAGTGCATAAGACGTCGCGCGCGCTCTGGTATAATCCAGCTATCACCGAGATAGTTGAATTGGCCAAACTGGTTCGCGAACGCAAAACCACGCTCGTCGAAACAGAAACCGCGCGCCAGTTCAAGGAACAACTGATTGCTCGGCTCGCGCCTGCGAATGCGGCTATAGCCCAAAAAATCACAGCCATCACTCTGCGCCGCGGCCCGTGGGATATTATCAAATATCTGCCGGGCGATGAATACAGCGAACGTTTCCAGCTTATGCTGGGGCTGACGCTCTGCCGCGCCTGGTTCAACAAAAAAACCATTCGCGGTAAAGTCCAGCAATTCATTGACCAAAGCGAACGAACTGAAGTCAACAATCTCGTGTTCGTCAAAGCACCGGAAACGAATCTGACGAGTAAGGCGATTCGCTATCAATTGCGGCGCTTTTACCGCGGTTTCAGGCGAATTGACGTGCTGGTGGCGACGTACTGCAATCCGCGGCACGGCGCTAAGTACATCGGCATCACGATGATAAACAACAATGTTGACGGAATGGACAAGCTGTTTCAACGGCTGAAAGAAGTTGATTCAAGCGCTGACATCTACATCTATCCAGACACGAATTTCGTTATCTACGTGCGAATGAACGGACGAGAGACGCCGCTATCGCCAGAGTTCATTATGAATGAGGCGATGAACATCCTGCGGCCAGCCGGACAGGAGGAAACGCTGGACGACGAATCCCTGAAGGGATAGAGTTCATTTCAAAACCGTTTTCGTAGCGAAATTGCTGATTTTTAGACGAGACAAGGAAGATGAGTAAAATGCCCGGAAGCGTAGCAACGGCTACGGTGAGGACATTTTACGAAATCTGACGCAGTCGCAGTCAAAAATCAGCGATTGTAGCAGAAATATGGTTTTGAAATGAACTCACAAAATGCGAAAATAATAGAGACGTGTTTCACGAAACACGTCTCTAAATTTTTTTAAAGAACTACTTCTTCCAGCGCAAAACATATATCAGCGTGAGAAGAAGAAACACTGAACCCAAACGCCAGCATTCTTGAATGGAAAAAACATCAGCCAGATATCCCATCCCCAGCCAGCCGCTGGCCGAGCCTATTTTCGCGACCATTGAACTGAACGAGGCGATAGTCGCTCTTTTCTCGCTCGGCAATTCATTTTGCAAACAGCTTCCGTGAATCGGTAAAAACGCGCCGCGGCCGATTTCATGGATGAAATACGAACCGAGCATCAACGCGCCGTTCTGCGTGCATGTCAAAATCAGAATTCCCAGCGCGTTAATCAACATTGAAAGAAACAATAATCGTCTGTCGGAATAGTCGCGTTGAATCAGCAAGCCAATGCCGATAGTGCCAAAAAGATAAAACACAGAAGACGCCGCCCAAATCGGCCCGACGCTGACTAATCCAAATTGTTTTTCAAACAAAATCGCCCATTGCATATTGACCGCTTGATTGCCGGCGGCGCAAAGAGTGATAATGATAATCAGCGACCAAACCGCTTTATTTCGATAACCAAACTGAACGCTGTCTCGGGCGATGTTTTTCATTCCGGCGAGACTTTCTTTGACCCCCAACTTTTTCTTGACGAAATACGATTCATCAATCAATTTCAGCGCCAGCGGAATAGAAATCGCGCTTAAAATCGCCGCCGCCAACCAGGGCAGCCGCAAATTGTAATTGCCAATCACGGCGCCAAAAAATCCGCCGAGAATCATCGCCAGCCGCGAAGAAAACTCGCCTTGCGAAAACACCACGCCGATTTTTTTCTTTGAACCATTAAAATCTAAGCTGTCTTTCACCCAGGCGTCAATCGCGCCGGAAATAAAACTCATTCCCAGCGCCAAGATAAATTCAGCGGTAACAAAACCCCAGAAACCAGTCGCGAAAAAATACGCAAACAAGCCAATGGTTTCGATAATCATGCCAACTATAATCGAATACTTCCGACCGAAATAATCAGCCACCACGCCAGTCGGTACTTCAAAAGCGAACACCGCTATCATAAACGCGAAATTCACCCAGCCGATTTCCGCGAAGCTCAATTTGTTTTCGCGCAAAAACAAAACATAAGTCGCGAAACAAAATGATTTTGGGAAAAAACAGAGAAATTGAAAGAGATTGTAACTGCGAATTATTTTTTTCTCCACCGCGTCCTCCTGTTTTTCGGTTGTTAAGGTTCATGGACGGAAGACGCATTAAAAAAATGCGCCCAGCCGACCTGGCCAGACGCATTGTGATGAAGTTTAAAGATTCAAGATTTATGATTTATTTTCGTAGGGACAGAATATCATTCTGTCCGTGAATCAAAGATTGAAAATTTAGACACAATACATCTCGTCAAGCCGGTTTTTGCTAATTTCGGCGAAATGCCAAAATCAGCAACGCCATAGCGCACCATATTATTCATCAATGTATTGTCCGTTGTTTGTTTCATATTTATTATGACGCAATACTTTCTAATTTATTACGTCCTTCCATAATAACACAATAACAGTTTTTGTCAAACGCTCGCGTAATTATTTTTATGTGTGTTTGTGCTGTTCGTATGTTCGTATTTGTTCGTAGTTCGTACATATTTGTATAATTGTTTAATTGATAATACAATTCACTTATACTTACGATAATGAAAATCAACGTAACTTCGTATAATATACAGGAACTTGATGTTATTCTAAAAATACTTCGCATATAAACCAGTTGGACAAAATCGCTTCGCCCTTCGACAAGCTCAGGGCTTCGCAGTTTTGTCCAATGCGGCGGCTACCGCTCAGAGTTGTCCTCTGTCGCCAAGCGACATCGTCCAACTCTGGCTATCCGACATGTTCTGTCGGCCGCAGCAAGCTGCGTCCGTCCATCACGTCGGATCAGCCGCCGCATTATCGGAAATAACAAAAAATTTTTATGCTTCCAAAACCCTACGAAAACGCAATAATTTATGAGGATAAAAAAACTTTATGCTTGTTTAGCCAATGAACCCATAGTAGATGGCCACACAGTTGTAGTCTGGAAAGAAAAAGTGACTGACTTACATTTGCTCACTAGAAAGAATTACGAGTATCTAATGGAAAGGGTGAATGAAATTAGATCCGCAATGTTGAAAGCGTTAGGCGTTAAAAAAGTCTATCTGTTATATATGGATGAGGCAAAACAGGTTCATTGGCATTTGGTACCGCGGTATAATACAAAAGGGGTTAAAAATTTAATGCAGAAACCTGAAAAAATAAGAGACTTTTCGCTTGATGACAAAATAAGAAAGT
Organism: Candidatus Falkowiibacteriota bacterium; assembly: GCA_016214755.1. Taxonomy (GTDB): domain Bacteria; phylum Patescibacteriota; class Patescibacteriia; order UBA11705; family JABHMO01; genus JACRNX01. The sequence continues at coordinate 561 of JACRNX010000023.1, read as the reverse complement.
GTTTAAGTATAAAAATTTAATTTACATCCGATAACAACGCATATCTGGCTACGGGAAAATCACTCAAATATATTTTATGGAATGTGATTTTCCCTCCGCCCAAATTTTCATCCCTTAGTCCGATGAAGGTTTAGGCGGAGATAATTAAAAAAGTATTACCTGAAAACAAAAGTTTATCCTGCTAAGTCGGGATGAAAACTTCAGATGATGCGTAAACGTTGGACAAAATCGCTTCGCCCTTCGACAAGCTCAGGGCTTTGCAGTTTTGTCCAATGCGGCGGCTGCCGCTCAGAGTTGTCCTCTGTCGCAAAGCGACATCGTCCAACTCTGGCTATCCGACATGTTCTGCCGGCCGCAGCAAGCTGCGTCCGTCCAACACGTCGGATCAGCCGCCGCATTATCGGAAATAAATTATTTTCATTTTTGGTTTAATAGTAAATAAATTAGGATGAATTCAGTATCGTTTCAATCAATTTGTAGCGGCGACAACGTTTCAGGCCATTATGATTATTCAGTAGCTTTTTCAATTTACTAAAGTAGCCTTCCAAGGAGTTATTGGTG
>JACRNX010000020.1 GCA_016214755.1 Candidatus Falkowiibacteriota bacterium | reverse complement strand
TACCTTAAAAAACAACACCGACAACAAATAGCCGCGCAGCAAAAGGTCGAAAAATTCAAAAAAATAATCCCTCGTTTGGGAACATTCTTAATTGCAGAGCCGAGAAGAGTTCGGCAACATTCCTTAATTGCTTGACACGATAACCAGAGTAGGGAACAAAAATTTTTGTTCTTTACTTATTTTTTCTCCATGAGGCGATTTTTTGGTGATGGCCTGACAGCAAGATTTCGGGAACGCGCGATTTTTTTATTTTGCCTTGTTTTTTATATTGAAAAACCTCCGGCCGCGTGAATTGCGGATACTCGAGATAGCCCAGCGTTGAGTGTGATTCTGTTTTTAGCGATTCGGTCTTGCCCAGCACGCCCGGGATTAATCGCGTAATCGAATCAATAATCACCGCCGCGCCGAGTTCGCCGCCAGTTAAAACATAATCGCCGATAGAAATCTCTTCGTCAACAAAATGTTTTATTCGTTCGTCATGCCCTTCGTAGCGCGGACAGACAAAAATCAAACGGTCGAACTTGGCAAATTTCTGCGCCATTTGCTGATTCCACTTCTTTCCCCGCGCTGACAATAAAATAATTTTTGTTTCTGTTTTATTTTTTGAATTTTTATTTTTGAACTTTATTTGGGTTTTGAGTTTTGAATTTTGTGCTTGTATCGCCCGCAACGCCTTAACAACCGGTTCAACCATTAAAATTTGCCCTGGCCCGCCGCCGTATGGTTTGTCGTCAACCATGCCGCGCTTGTTCACCGCGAACCGGCGCAGGTCGTGCGTCTTTATTTTAATAATTTTTTTTTCTTGCGCGATTCGCAGCATTCCTTTTGAAAAATAGGAATCAAGAATGTCGGGAAAAATTGTGAGGATGTCGAATTGCATAATAATAATAAATTCTAAATTCTAATATAGAAATCCTAAATAAATTTCAATTACCAAATATCAAATTCCAAAAAGTTTGAGAAAGTAGCGTTTGAAATTTGATTTTTGTTTGGAAATTCAAATTTATGATTTAAGATTTTAAAAAGAAAAACCACATTTTATTTGTGGCTTTTCTTGTATCCGCCCCGCCAAAGGCGAGGTAAAAGTTGTAAAGATTAGATTTTTAAATCATCTACAACATCAGTGTCAACTCTTTCGCGGCTAACTCTTTCGCGAGATCGGAGCGAACCTTCCGGTTCGTTGATCTTCAGGTTAACCCGCGCGTTGTTTTTCGCGCCCACGATTTTCAGCAAGGTGCGAATTGACTTTGCCGTTTGTCCCTGTTTGCCGATCACATAACCCATGTCCGCCGGGTTGATGTTCAAGGTCAAAAGGACGCCTCGTTCATCAATCGTTCTGTCGACTTTCACGTCTTTCGGATTGCCGACGATCGCTTTGACGATGAATTCTAAGAATTCCTTGTCAAAATCTGCCATAAGATTCTTCAGTTACTAATTAGTCCTAACAGATCGTTTCTCGCAAATAGATTCAGCCGGCCTCGGCTAAAGCTAGATGTTTGAATGATCAAATAAAGTATATCAAATGATAATGAATTTGTCAATAAAAACAGGTCGTTTTTTTTAATTTTAGCGAACTATCGTTAAGCGGTCTCTGGCGCGGGAGCGACTGCTTCAGCTTTTTGCGCGGCCGCTATTTTTTCTTTTCGTTTTTTGCTCAAGGTGGTCACTCGTACTTTTTTACCTTCAATGACGCCTTTAGAAACAAACAAATTATGCAAAGAGCTTGATGGTTCCGCGCCTTTTGCAAGCCAAAATTTAATGCGCTCAACGTTTAAGTTCGCTTCTTTTGAGCGGGGATTGTAATTGCCTAATATTTCTAGAAAGTTTCCCCATGGGTCTTTGTGTTTATCTACCACGATAACGCGAAAAGACGGCATGCTTTTTTTACCTGTTCGAGAAAATCTGATTGATAACATATAAAATAAGTTAAAAATGAAAAATTTCCGCCAGAGGCGGATCCGCCATTGGCGGAAAAAAATGAAAAATAATAAATAAAAAATAATGATGTTGCTGGCTTAATGATAGCGGTTCAAAATCAATTAGTCAAGTAAGCAGTATAATTCTGTTGTCACCCTGAGGTGGGTTTGAACATAGAGTCTTGTAAAAATGTTTCATTCAAACCCCTCGAAGGGCGCTTGTGTTTTCTATTTTCGCATGTTAACATCTGGCTTGCGTTCAGTTTTTATGGAAGTGGCGAGCATTGACATTTTTGTTGGAATATGCTATATTGGAAAAGTTTGTCAGTAAAAAATCAGTAGTAAGTTTTGAATTCACTAAATTTAGTTTATTTAATCAAATTTAGCGAAAATATGAATTTATTGAATAACAATTTGCTTTATGAATTCCGACGGGTTTCGGATAATATCCGAATAATCCTAGTTTTGGTTCTGATCGCCTTTACGGTCAATATGGCTATCCCCCAGCCAGTCAGCGCTGAATATGGTCTTTGGCCAAATTATAATGAAGTGGAGTTAGTGATGAAAAACGCGGAACCAATGGATTTATTAACCGCCAGATTTATCGCTTATGAACAAAAACAAGAACAACTTAAAGAGCAAAAGCCAATGCGCGTGGTTACGGTCGTGGCGACAGCGTATTCGAGCACGATTGACCAGACGGATTCAACGCCTTGTATCACTGCTTCTGGCTTTGATGTTTGTCAACATGGCGAAGAGGACATCATGGCTGCTAATTTTTTGCCGCTGGGCGCGAAAGTAAGGATTCCAGAACTTTACGATGATAAGGTCTTCACGGTTGAAGATAGAATGAATCCGCGCTATTCCCATCGAATTGATTTATGGAAAACAACGCGCGAGCGCGCGCTCGGTTTCGGCAAACGCTTAGTTAAATTGGAAATCGTCGAATATACGAGCAAGTACAATATCGCGATGAAATAATAATAAGATAAACAGGATAAACAAGATAATAAAGAGGAATCCGCCATGACTGCGGGTTTTTCTTTTAGACAAACAATTAACGCGCGTATTGCCTGACGGTTTTTTTTCTGTTAGAATGTAATAAGAGTTAGGCATAGTTATTTATTGAAAATTGGAAATTATAAATTCATTAGAAATTGTCCCGACGTAAAGTCGGGTCCGATGACTCCGACGAGTATCGGACTCCGTCGGAGATCCCGACCGAAGCGTCGGGAAAAATTAGAAATTGGAAATTGAAAATTTTTAACTGGCCTGATAGCCAAGTGGTAAGGCAAGAGTCTGCAAAACTCTCATCCGTGGGTTCGATTCCCACTCAGGCCTCCATGAACCATTCCCCCGCAATGGCGGGGTCAGGTTCATGGTTCACCGTAAATCCGAACGAAATGTTTACTCTGCACCTGACGAAGGAATGGTGCAAGGAGTGGTTCGCGGTAAACCAATAGACACTTTGTGTCTCGAGTTCATGGTAAACCAAGATAAAACTTTTAGATTCGCAGTTAAACAGCAGACGGCATAGTGCGCCGTTTGCTGTTTATTTAGTTGACAGAATAAACGTGCTTGTTATAATGCAGTATTCCGTCCAACGACGGAAGAGACAAACACAAGGAGGTCGCGATGAAGGGGAAAAAGAAAACGTTTTTTGGCGGGTACGATAATGAGCGGAAAATCTTTTGGGGTGAAGTGGAGTTGATGTCAAGTGGGTCAAGAGTGTTTTTTTTGAAATGGTCGCCTTCGCCGAAAGCGAATCTAACACTCTTTTCAAAAGGTATTTTTCCGAAAAAAGAACGGGATCAATTGCGCGACGGCGACCTCGTCGTCGTGTGGGAAGGAAAAAGAAAACGAATGGGGCGTCGGGTTTCAATCCGGCGAACCATCGTTTTGCAGGGGAAAAAGAAAACAAAAGAGTAGCTAAATTCTCATTTAGCGAAAGAGAGAATCAGCGCCCCGACGCATCCGTCGGGGCGCTTTTAATTTTCGACGGAATAGGATATAATATTGAAAATGAGAAACTACTTAAATGAAGTTGTTTGGAAATTGTTAGTATTGGTTTACCTATTCGTCATTTCGGGCTTGCCTTCCGGCGGCAGGAAGCGCTGGAAAATGTTTTTTGTCATGGTGAGGCTCTCGAACCATGACAGACGAATGATTTTTGTCGCCCTTCGAGAGCCTCAGGGTGACAAAGGGGCAGGCGGAATTTACACTGAGTCCTTCGACCCCGCGCATCCCGCGGGGCTCAGGATAAACTCCAGCGAAGTGCTCCAGACCCCGTGGTATGCATATTAGAAGCAATAAATACGGATTATAGACGATAAAAGAAATATAAAGAACGTTGGTAATTCTTACAAGTAATAGATATAAACGCAACTGGCAATATTATGCCGCAAAAAAAGAAAAAATTTTTAATTGTTGACGCGAACGCGATATTGCACCGCGCTTGGCACGCTTTGCCGCCGATGACATTGAAAGACGGTCGGATGGTTAACGCGGTCTATGGTTTCGTGACCACAATTTTTAAAGCCCTGAAAGAATTCAAGCCAGAATTTTGCGCGGTTTGTTTTGACCGCAAAGAGAAAACGTTCCGCCATGAAGAGTTCGCCGAATATAAAGCGGGCCGAGTGAAACAGCCGGATGAGTTTTACAGCCAAATCCCTCTTGCCAAGCAAATTTTAGAAGCGTTAAATATAAAAATTTTCGAGAAAGCCGGATTCGAGGCAGATGATATTATCGGCACGCTCTGCGAAAGGCGGCAGGTGAACCGCGATGACGTCTTGTCCATTATCGCTACCGGCGACCAAGACGCTTTGCAATTGGTTGACGATAACACAGAAGTATTTACCTTACGCAAAGGAATGAGCGACACAATTGTTTACAATGAAAAGGCGGTAAAAGAAAAATTCGAAGGTCTGGCGCCGTCCCAGCTCGCTGATTTCAAAGGATTGGCCGGCGACGCGCCGGATAATATTTCCGGCGTGCCGGGCGTGGGCGGAAAAACCGCGATCGCGCTTTTGAATGAGTTCGGTTCGATTGAAAAAATGTACCAAAAAATCGAACCCAAAGAATACAAAAACGTGAAAATCAGCGAGCGGCTGTTCCGTTTGCTCCAAGAAAATGAGGCGCTGGCTCGGCAAAGCAAAAAGTTGGGAACAATCGTGCGCGATGTTCCGTTGGATTTTAATTTGAATGATTGTTTGCTTGGCACTTACGATAAAGATAAGGTCTTTGAAATTTTCCACGATTTTGAATTTAAAAGTTTATTAAATCGTTTGCCGGAATTCGGCGAAGAGCAGGCGAAGCCGCAGGAAGAAAAAATGGCGGAGAACGGACACCAATATCATTTTATAAAACAAGCCGCTGAATTTGAAAAATTTTTCGCGGAGTTTAAAAAGCAAAAGATATTTGTTTTTGACACCGAGACAGACGGTCTTAACGTCTTTCGCGCGAAATTATTGGGCATAAGTTTTTGCTGGCAGGACGGCGAGGCGTATTATGTCGAGGCGCGGTCGGAATTTTTAAAAGAGTTAAAGCCGATTTTTGAAGACGAAGCGATAAAAAAGGCCGGCCATAACATGAAATTCGACGTTAAAGTTTTGAAGCTGAATGGAATCGAAGTTGTTAACCATTATTTTGACACCATGATCGCGTCGTATTTGTTGAATCCTGGCACGCGGGCGCATAAACTGGATGATTTGGTTTTCCGCGAGCTGGGTTATCAAATGACAAAAATCACTGAACTCATCGGCAAGGGCAAGGGGCAGACAACGCTCGGTTTCGTTGACCCGTTGAAGGTCGCCAATTATTCTTGCGAGGACGCGGATTACACTTGGCGGCTGATTGACAAGTTGAAACCGCAGCTCGAAAAAAACAAACTTGAAGATTTATTCGCGAAAATTGAAATGCCGCTCATCGCCGCGCTGGTGGAAATGGAATTGAACGGCGTGAAAATTGACGTTGAGCATTTGAAAAAACTGTCGAAAAAAGCTGGGCGCCGAATAGAGGTTCTAACGGAAAAAATCCATAAAGCCGCGGGCGGGAAATTCAACATCAGCTCGCCGCAACAGTTGAAAGAAGTGTTGTTCGGAAAATTGAAATTAAGTCCAATCGGTTTAGGCAAAACCAAAACCGGCATCTCCACCGCCGCCGACGAGCTGGAAAAATTGCGCGGACTGCATCCCGTTATCGAGTTAGTGGAAGAATATCGGGAATTGACGAAGCTGGAATCCACGTATATTGACGCTTTGCCGCGGCTCGTTGAGCCCGCGACTGGCCGCGTGCACACGGAATTTAATCAGACAATCACTGCTACCGGCCGTTTGTCTTCCTCTAATCCTAATTTGCAAAATATTCCCAATCGGACTGAATTCGGCCGCGAGATTCGCCGGGCTTTTATCGCCGAACGAGGGAACAAAATTATTTCAGCGGACTATTCGCAGGTTGAACTGCGCGTAATCGCCTGCTTGTCCGGCGACGAAAACATGATTAATGTTTTTCGGCGCAATGAAGACATTCATCAAGCGACGGCGGCGAAGATTTTCAACGTGCCGCTTGAAAAGGTGACGAAGGAAATGCGTTTCGCGGCCAAAGAAGTCAATTTTGGCGTGCTCTATGGTATGGGCGCGTGGGGCTTAGCCAGCCGAAAAAAAATATCCCGCCATGAGGCGAAGGATTTTATTGATAAATATTTTAAAACATTCAGCAAAGTAAAAGAATACATTGAAAAGATGAAGGACGCGGCGCGCCAGCAGGGTTTTGTGGAAACGATTTTTGGCCGGCGACGGTATTTGCCGGAAATCAATTCAGGCGTCCAGCAAGTGCGAGCGGCGGCGGAGAGGATGGCGATTAATATGCCGATTCAAGGCACGGCCGCGGATTTAATGAAAATCGCGATGATTGAGGTTGATAAAGCAATAAAACAACCCTTCGACTCCCCTTCGACAAGCTCAGGGTCGCTCAGGGTGACAAAAATAAAAAATCAAAAAATTCGCATGTTGCTTCAAGTGCATGATGAGTTGGTTTTTGAAGCGCCGGCGGAGGTAGTGGAAAAAATCGCGAAAATCATTGACGACAAGATGGAAAAAATTCACAAATTCTGCGTGCCGATCAAAGTAGAAACAGAAGCAGGGAAAAATTGGCAGGAGATGAAGCCAATGTTTTAGAATCTAGAATTTAGAAAGTAGAATCTACTGACTTTCCGCACTTAGGTTAATACTCCAGCTTTCCGTAAACAGCTTTTTAATAATCTTTTGTCTGCCTTGATTCTTCTAAATGATCCACGGACTAGCCGTTTAAGATGTTTCAATCCTTTCGG
>JACRNX010000018.1 GCA_016214755.1 Candidatus Falkowiibacteriota bacterium | reverse complement strand
TACCTTAAAAAACAACACCGACAACAAATAGCCGCGCAGCAAAAGGTCGAAAAATTCAAAAAAATAATCCCTCGTTTGGGAACATTCTTAATTGCAGAGCCGAGAAGAGTTCGGCAACATTCCTTAATTGCTTGACACGATCGCGTGTAACACCCTGCGCGCCCCTTATAGTTCACATACCCGTAGGAACAGGGCACTGCCCTGTCCCTACGCGCGTTCCTACCCGCGTCCCTACACGCGATTGGACAAACCATTGACATTTCCATATTTTCGCGTTAATATCATCGATGTCTAGCGCCAGAGGTTCTGACGCTGAGACGCGGTGGCTCATTGATAATGGAGGATTCCAATGATACTAAAAAGGGACATGGTCAGCGGAAAAGCGCTCGCGCAGCTAATTGAGTTCGTTGATAGCCATGGAAATATTCTACAATCAGTACATTCACAACTTGGCTGTGGAGCGTTTTTGCCAATTGTTGGCATTTTGAAAATCAAACCAAACGGCGCCACAGGGCCGGTTTCAGATGAAGATAAAAAGACCGTGAGACCCACCTTCTATGACATTGAAATAGAAATCCTTGATTGCGCGAGTATTGGCGTTCATCTCGCGAGCGGCGGACGAAATGAACATTTTGAAATCCCGCGGGTATTCATTGATTTGCTCTTCAATATCTTGAACATCTACCCAGAATCTACTGACAGATGGAACGCATTTCCTGAAACAAAAGCCATCATCGAACAATTTGAATATCTGGCATTAAAGAACGTGCGAATCGAGGACAAAGGAAAAACCATGCAAAGATGATCTTTCATTATTTGTCCGCCAAAGGCGGACAAATTTTTTCGCCCTCTTGATTTCTTTGATAAAATTGAGTATTATTGTCGCAGATTAATCCAAATGTCATTCTGAACTTGTTTCAGAATCTTTTAAACATTATCATTATGGCTAATCCAAAACATCGAAAAAATCGGTCGCGGACAAGAATGCACCGTTCGCACCACGCCTTGAAATTGCTTCAATTGTCTTTTTGCGCGCATTGCAAAGCGCCGGCGCAACCGCACATGGTTTGTCCGAGCTGCGGTTATTACAAAGGCAAGCAAATCATTAAAACCAAGGCGGACGTTAAGCTGAAACGTGAAGAAAAACGCAAAAAGCGCGAAGAAAAAGAAAAGCAAAGAATGCAATCATTAAAAAATAAATAATTTATTTGTAAGAAATAATCAACGTTATTTACATTTAAATCTTTACTATCTTTAATCCGTGTTTTAACTGGATGTCGTGCATATCACGGGGTCTGGGGCGAAGCTTCGCTCCTTTGTCATTGCGAGAAGCCCCGCTCCGCAATTGCGGGGCGGGGCGACGAAACAATCCCAGCGCCTATAGTCTCGGGATTGCCTCGTCATCTGACTCCTCGCAATGACGGTTTCGTCACCTTTCGGAGAAAACCGTCTCAAAAACCCCAAGTGGATTTTAGAATATGTAAACAACGATTGCTCCTCTTACAATTTATTTATGAACCTTCCCATCATCTTTTCCCTCATCGCCTCAATTGCCGCCATTATCTATGGCTTGGCGTTAATTAAAATTATCCTGAAAAAAAATCCAGGCAATGAAAAAATGCAAGAAATCGCCCGCGCCATCCAGCAAGGCGCCAAGGCGTATTTGAATCGCCAATACAAAACCATTGCCATCATCGGCGTTATTGTTTTCATCTTAATTTTTATTTTTCTGAACTGGAAAACCGCGGCCGGATTTCTCGTCGGCGCGATTCTTTCCGGACTGACCGGCTACATTGGCATGAATGTTTCTGTCCGCGCCAATGTCAGAACAGCGGAAGCGGCGAAAAACGGATTAGGAAAAGCGCTGTTCGTAGCGGTCCAAGGCGGTTCGGTTACCGGACTGTTAGTCGTCGGACTTGGACTGCTCGGCGTCGCCGGCTATTATCAATTAACAAAAGACGTCCACGCTTTAATCGGACTGGGCTTTGGCGCCAGTTTAATCTCGATTTTCGCGCGGCTGGGCGGCGGCATTTACACCAAAGCGGCGGATGTCGGCGCTGACCTCGTCGGCAAAGTGGAGGCCGGAATCCCAGAAGACGACCCGCGCAACCCAGCGGTCATCGCTGACAATGTCGGCGATAATGTCGGCGACTGCGCCGGCATGGCGGCTGACCTTTTTGAGACCTACGCCGTCACCGCGGTGGCGGCTATGTTCCTCGGCGCTTTGACTTTCAAAAATTTCGACAACGCGATTCTTTATCCATTATTTTTAGGCGGCATTTCCATTTTCGCTTCAATCATCGGCACTTGGTTCATCAAACTTGGCGCGAAAAACAATATCATGGGCGCACTGTACAAAGGACTGCTCGCCGCTGGCGTTCTCGCGGCGATTGCGTTTTACCCGGCGACTAAATGGTTGATGCAGGGAAATGGACAATTCAGCGTGAATAACCTTTATTTAACGTCGCTAATCGGACTAATCGTCACTGGTGCGTTAATTATTATTACCGAATATTACACGTCAACAAAATATAAACCAGTAAAATCAATCGCCGACGCCTCGACCACTGGACACGGCACTAACATTATCGCCGGCCTCGCGGTTTCCATGAAATCAACCGGCTGGCCGATTATCGTCATTTGCGCCGGCATTCTCGGCGCGTATGAACTGGCCGGACTTTACGGCATCGCGGTCGCGGCTATGGCCATGCTTTCCATGGCCGGCATCATCGTGACCATTGATTCCTACGGCCCAATCACAGACAACGCCGGCGGCATCGCGGAAATGGCGGAATTGCCGAAAGAGGTGCGCGACATTACCGACCCGCTGGACGCTGTCGGCAACACGACCAAAGCGGTAACCAAAGGATACGCCATTGGCTCGGCCGCGCTCGCCAGCTTAGTGCTTTTCGCTGATTACACTCATTCGTTAGCTGATAAAAGCGGCGCCACGTTATCATTCGTTTTAAGCGACCCGAAAGTTCTTGTCGGCTTATTCATCGGCGGACTTTTGCCGTATTTATTCGGCGCGCTGTCAATGCAAGCCGTCGGACGAGCGGCCGGCAAAGTTGTCGAAGAAGTTCGACGCCAGTTCCGCGAAATCAAAGGCATCATGGATGGAACGGCGAAACCTGACTATGGAAAATGCGTTGACATTGTTACCAAATCAGCGATTAAACAAATGATTGTGCCAGCGTTGATTCCTGTTTTGATTCCGATTTTAGTCGGATTGCTATTAGGCCCTGTCGCCCTGGGCGGACTTCTCGTCGGCAGTATCGTCACTGGTTTGTTCGTCGCCATTTCCATGACCACTGGCGGCGGCGCCTGGGACAATGCCAAGAAATACATTGAAAAAGGCAATCACGGCGGCAAGGGTTCGTTCGCTCATCAAGCGGCGGTAACCGGCGACACGGTCGGCGATCCGTACAAAGACACGGCCGGTCCGGCCATCAATCCAATGATTAAAATTTTGAATATCGTCGCCTTGCTCATCATCGGACTAATCGCAAGGTTTTGGATGTAGTTAATCAAAAAATTAAAAAAATAAAAAGCAGGGAATAACCTGCTTTTTTGTTTGAATTAACTGCAATCTACGATCTATTGACATTATCCAAAAGAATTGATAAAGTCAATTATCGGAAACTATTCCGAGAAAGGTACGTTGACAACCAAACCTAAAAGGAGGTGTTTGATGGGAAGATTTCAACGCCAGCGCAGTACCCAAGATTTTTCACTTAATGAGGCCTTAAGAAATTATCTTAAAAAAACAAAAGTAAATTGGGAGAATTGCCAAGAACGGCGCGCTTTCGCCAGCCTCGTTGATATTCCTGATAAAAGTCTTTCTGACATTCTTAAGGATAAAAAACAAATTGGTCCACAACTGCAAGCCAGGCTTTTCGTGAAAACCGACGATGCTTGTTTCGCGCCGCGCGACGAGTTGGAAAGAATGGCGCTCGATGATTGGGAAAAAAATCCTACAGCGCCAAAATGCACAGCGCAAACTGGTGGAAAGGCGCCTGCAAAGTCATCGCATCCGGAAACCCCTTATTATCTAAATGACCGACTAATTGCGCTTTTCGAAAAATACGAAATCACTAAAAGGCGGGGGCGGGAATATCGTTTAATTACCGCTCACACCAAGATGCATGAAACGGTCTATCGCGATCTTTTGGCCAAGAAACGGCCGCTTACTGCCATTGCCAAAGTAAGAATTTTTTTGGGATTTGCGGATTCTGAATTCAAGCCGCTTGACCGAAACGAAAAATTTCTATGTGAAACCTGGCGTGAACAAATTCCCACGCCGCTCCCGTTCATCAAAATAGAAAAACGCGAACAAGACAGCGTGGCGGCGGAAACGCCAGCCGCAGCGGCGATTCCTTTGTCAGCGATAGCGCAATCGCTTCTTGCTAACGAATCATTCATCACTCAACTGGCGGTAAAAATTCAAGCCCGCGTGAAGATGTTTCCTGTTCCGGAAGAGGCGCCAAGCGCGCCGATTCCAGACGGCGAAGTGGTTCCGGCGAAATTCATCGAAGAAACAGCAGAACTCTTGCGAGAAACGAATTCAAAACTAAAGACCATTACTTCGATCGGCAACACCCAGCGAAAAGTTGTCCAGACCGAACTTGATACGCTTTTCAAGGAATTGGAAAGCGCTCTCACCGAGTGCTGGCTTCTCGCGCGCGCCTTGTCGCGCACAGTAACGCGAGAAGCGGTATTCAAGATGATTGAAGGCGAACGCAGTTTCATTGATAAATTCCGAAGATCCAGCTTAGCGGACAAACAATAGAAAAGGAGGCGAAAATGGATATTCAGATACAAGCTGGCATTGACCCGAACGCGATCTTGCGCGAAGTGAGCCGCATTGCCGCTCTGCCGGCATTGGCAGAATTGATTGACAACGCCTTTGACGCCGGTTCGCTGAATTGCAATATCTTCACCGACCATCAGCGCCGGCCAACGCGCGTCGTTATCATTGACACTGGCACAGGAATGAATAATGACGGGCTAACCGCGTTCTTCAATTACGGCAAATCAGAATGGCTGACCAAACGGCACAAAGGCCGCAATGGCAAGGGTTCGAAATACATGTTCTACCACGCCAAAGAAGTGAGCGTGGTAACGAAAGTCAGCGGCGAAGAGCAATGCAAGCAATTCACCGTCACCCTTGATTACTGGCTGAATAAAATCCTTACTCGACAGACAGTGGCGGTGAAATCCGTTCCCGCTGGCAGTCATTCGAACGAACCGAAAAACGAGTCCTTCACTGTTTTCGACGTCACACCGCACGAGAATAAGCGGCAGTTCTTCAGCGAAGACAATCTGCTGGACAATCTGGCGGGTCATCTTTCCCCGCAGTTCGTTGACCGCGTTTTCGTCAACGGCAAAGCGATAAAGCCGCTGGAAAACTTGAGCGGATTCACCTTTGAAAGCACTGACCCGACGCTCGGCGATATCCGCGCCTACATCTATCATCCGGAAAAAATCCGCTATCGCGAAGGAATGCGGATTGACGATTTGCGCATTGGCACGATCGGACCGGTGATGGAATTTCAAGGATTCGTCAAAGGATTGCCGCCGGCCCTGCGCCAGCGGATTCCCGCTTGCTTTCACGCGGTCTGCGGACTGATCGAAGTGGAAGGGTTCAACGAATGGCGCGAAGGAGCGAGCCGCGAATTCCGCGACGAACTCTATCTTTCCAGCAGCGCCGAGGTGTTCATCAGTTTCCTCGAGAATGTTCTCGGACCGCAAATATCAAAAGAATTCGGCTTTACCAACGCGACCATTGACGACCGCGCGAAGAAAAGTTTTCAATCATTGCGCGAACTCACGGAAAAGCGCTGGGGACGGATTACTGACGATCAATTGGTGCCGGAAAAACCCACGCGGCCGCGAGGACTCTCGGCTTTCAGCATCTCGCCGTTTTCCATTGAAATGATCCCTGGAGAAAAACAAATATTTACTGTCACTCGAACGCCGGAAGGAGCGACCTTTGAATGGGATGCCTCCGAAATTCCAGGCGCGAAATTAGACAAGACAACCGGAACTTCCGTCGAACTTTCGATTGACCCCTCGGTGGCGTATCATCCTGACCAGTACCAGCTGACTTGCAAACTTTTGCCAACCGGCCTTTTCCGGCGCGCTCACATCAAACTCGCGCCATACAAAGAATTGGCGATCGTTCCCAGAAGCGGCTCGTACTATGTTGATGATAAAATTTATTTCAAAGCAGTCAACGTCCCCGCTGGCTGCCAAACGCTCTCCTGGAGCGTCGAGCCAAAATCAGCGGGCGTGTTCATGAAAAATTCCGGATTGAATAACCTCGCCTTCGCCTGCAAGGAACCCGGGAAATGCGTGATTCTCGCGGCCAACCCGACTAATTTGTTGATGAAGGTGCAAACAGAATTGTACATTCACGCCAAAGAACTGGTAAAGAAAAAGGCAGAACCAACTGAAGATGTCATAAGGATTGAAGACACGGTCTTTATTATACAAATGTTAAGCGACGGCCGGCCCCTTCAGGCCTTCAGGGAAGAAAAAGGTCCGGGCAGGGTTATCCTGCACATCAATGTTCATCACCCGCGCTACGTTGAGACATTGCAGAGCGGGGAAAGCGTTTTCTTGGAATATCTCATCCATCTCGCGATTAGCCAATATCTTTCCTTGCTGGCGCAAAAGCGGGAAATGGCCGACACTGAGAAGGAAGAACTGACTGGCCGCCTGCTGGCGGAAATGATTTAAAAAAATATCTCCCAAGATTCAATGTAATCTTGGGAGATTTTATTTACGACCAGGACAGGTCGCGACCTGTCCCTACGACGAAATGCCGCGGCGGACTTTATATGCCGCTTCGCGTTCTTCCTGTTTTCTTAACACCTCGTTCATCATCGCGCGGTGCGAATCGCAAATTTTCACCACTTCCAGCCGACCAATGTTTGTCAGAAAAAGCTTTGTCTGTTCAGTTTGGCCCAACTCTCCGGTGCGATAATTCTTTGTCGGCGCCATTGATGTCGAAACCTTTACCAAGCCGCGTTCAGCCAAGGACGGAACTACCGAATCGCTGATTAATTTCTTCTCGGCTGATTGGACCCAACCAGTGAGAAACAAAAGTTTTGACACCACTTTCGTTGTTCGGCCGAAATCACCGCCGCGGACCAGCGTTTTTCCCGCTTGTTGCGCCTGCTGAATATTCTTTTCGATAAACGACCACAGGACGCAGAGCACCATTCGCGCGATATCCTCTTGTCTGTCGCCGGTCGAGGCAATCGGTTTTTGCGGCTCTCGTCTAACCGTCGCCTCGCCCGGCTCATCGGTATCATCGTCATCCGATGTTTCAATCGGGCCAGCGGACAGCCCAAGGTTTACCTCGCCAACGGCGGGGGCTGCCTCTGCAAATACCCGCCCTCCAATTTCAGGCGCGGTCAGCACATCAGTCGTTCTCTGCGCTTCTCCTCGCGGCGCCTCATCATGAGGACGATTGGCGCATTCAGCGCTAAGTTGTTGAACTCGTTTTAAATTCTCACGGCATTTTTCTATTTCTTCAATCGGCAAACTTTCGCCCTCTTGAGCGAAACAATAAATAAGCAGGTCCGGCGGCGCGTAATCAAAGACCTCATGCAGGCCGTACACGCAGCCCCAGAACGTCGCGCCCTGCCCCACGGCTTCGAAAGCCGCGAACAAAACGCGGATGCCTGTTTTAATGTCATTGATGCTTTTCTGAATTTCAATTCCTTCTGCCTCGCGATAGACGTTGATTGTTTCCCGCAATTCATCAACCTGGGCGAAGAAACGCGCGATTTTTTGTTTAACCCCGTTCATCCATTGCAAGTCCTTTTCAATTTCCGCGGCTTTGATTTTCAATTCTTCTTTGAAACTCGGCGAAGCGGCCGCGCTGGCGATTAAACGTTCAACCGCCACGCAACGGCTGTTCGCGTAATGCAAGGCGGTTGGCAAAGCTGGCATTTCAATTTCTGAAAGCGCCGTCTCAATCTGTTCTTCCAACGTGTCATGCGCTTTCGAGACCTCTTTCTTTTTATTTTCCAATTCAACGCACAACGCTTTATATCTTTTGATGAGGTCGTCCAACCGGCGATGGTAGTCGCTAAGATGGGTGGTCATCGCCTTCATAAATTCTTCTGCCTTTGATTGCGCTAATTCGCGGGATTCACCTCGAACGCGTTCTTCGCTTAATGTCTGTAATTGCCCGTCAAGTTCAAGAACCTTTTCCGCCTGCTCATCGCGGCCGCGAAACACAGCGGCGACTTCGCCCCAAAAAGTTTGCAACGCGGTCTGCGCTTCCGCGCTGTCCACGGCCTTAATTGGCGCGAGCAGTCCTGAAAATTTCGAGCAGAGTTTAGGAAAGCCGGAAAAATCAACATAGCGGCCGCACGACGCGACCCTCGTCTCGAATGTTTCAATCAATTCGTCAACCAAAGCACACAGTTCGAGAATATTGCCGCCGACGCTGTCGCCTTTTAACGGGACATTCCGCATTCCGCCGCGCGACTTATCTCGTCCAACGCGATCCCCTGCTTTGCCGTTCTGTTTTCCCATGGTCTCCTCCATTTATGTCTAAATTGTAATGGACTCTTACTCTAACGTTTCATCTTAATACTTTTCATAAATTCTGTCAATATTTTGTACAAGATAAGTACATAGGGGTCTGTCGTGTTTTTCACGCATAGTCGCAACCAAGAACAATTGACAAAATAATTTTCTGTGATAAGATAGCCATAGTTCATTAAAATTAAATGGAAAGGAGGTCGAGCATGGCAACAAAGATTTGGAATGAACCGTTGATTTACCAAACGATTCAGGACTTCAAAGAGCGCAGTTTTGATTTTTTGTTGGGACAAAAAGGAGCGACAATCCTGCCGGAAGAAATCGAGCTCGCGGCAAACGAACCGCATTATGTTCAGCTTCGATTTCAACGCCCAGAAGGACTCTACGTAATCTTCGCTTATGATTTTAGTAAAAAGACGCCTTTCCCCGCGTTAATGTTCGTCAATAATATATCTCTGCCGCCAGAAATTCAAGCGCAAACTCCCATTCTTGCTCAAATCAAGGCAGACCGTTTAGCGTATTTGATAAAGCTTCTTCCAGCAGGCGCTACAACCTTGGCGGAAATACTGGGTATCAGCGATAACGCGCGTCTGCCGATTCAGCTTATTGATAAAATGTTCGACTGGGACGATTCATTGCCTGTCTTGCCTGATTGGGAGGACTGGAGCGCTTTCGACTGGTTAAACGCGCGCAATTTCGATGGCAACGTCATTCTTGAAATCAAGACAGAGAGAGAAATTTTCGCCATAACGAACGCGTATAGAGGGATTTGCTTGGTCCTCCAACTCAAAGGATCTGAACGCAAAGAGCATTTCTTTGCCACGTTGGAAAAAATTAAAATCGGACAAAATTTAACTTTTTCAGTTAAGCAATTAGTTGACGACACGCGTTTATCCGGCGGACAAACGTTAGAATTCTCGGCGGTGGTTAAGGTTGAATTGGTTTTTCCCGATTGGGGCGTTAACAGAGAGCTCAATCTTGACCCTGACGTTGAATATACTTTTTACCGCCCAAATTCGCCGCGGATTTATTGGTCGGCAAAAACTTTCTCTGTTCTCCAGCTTGTCCAAGCGGTAGAGCTGATGCATCAACAATGCGAAGGAGACGCTTCGCTTCATAAACTATGCGGAAAGGGCTTTACCTACCGATTCCTCGAAATTCTGCGGCAATACCACTTCGGCTGCCAAATTGATAAGGACGATATTACAATTTTGCTTGATTTACTCACCTTCTTCCCGTCGGGCGCGCCGAGGGAGACCCTTGAACACCTTGGAAATAATGGCGCGGTAAAATTAATATTCGCGTTTTTGAATTGTTTGCTGAAAGAAATGAAATGAATTTTAAAGAGCGACTGGCAACGCCGTCGCTCTTTTCATTTTGTCGCGATTTCCTCGTCGTCTAACGCGCGCATAGTGCTGAACTTGCCTTTCCTATTCATTTTGCTATACTTCCAAAATAATTTGTAAACTTTTCGTTTATGAAAATAGATAAAAAACAATTACCCAAAAGTCAAATGGAATTTATCGTTGAACTTTCAGTGGAAGAATTGAAACCCTTCGTTGACTGGGCGGTGGAAGAAATTTCCAAACACCGCAAAATCGCCGGATTCCGGCCGGGCAAAGCGCCTTATGACATCATCGTCCGCGAGGTCGGCGAAATGCTGATTTATCAAACCGCGGCCAACGAAGCGGCCGAGGCAACGCTCGCCAAAGCGCTCGAACAGGAAAAATCAGAAATCGTCAATCAGCCGAAAATCGAAATACAAAAATTGGCGCCGGGCAATCCTTTTATTTACAAAGCAACGATAATCCTTTTGCCAAACGTCGCGGTCGCTGATTTTTCAAAAATTAAAATTAAATCATCGCCAGAAATTGCCGTTGAAAAAAAGGAAATTGAAAAAACGCTGAATGAACTGCGCCGCCTGCGAGCCAAGGAAACATTGGAAGACAAACCCGCCGCCAGCGCTGACAAGGTTGAAATTAGCATGGGAGTATTCGTGGACAATGTTCCGCTCGAAGCCGGCAAAACCGACAAACACATTGTCTATATCGGCGAAAACGCGATGATTCCCGGCTTTGAAGATAATCTCCTCGGACTTAAAACCGGCGAAGAAAAGACATTTGAACTCGCTTTCCCAAAAAATTATCATCAAAAAAATCTAGCGGGCAAAAAAGCGAATTTCAAAATCAAAATAAACGCGGTCTATCGCGTCGAATTGCTGGAATTGGACGATGAGTTCGCTAAGTCGCTCGGATTGAAGACATTCGCCGACCTCGAAAAAAATATCGCGGACAATATCAAGCGCGAAATGGAATTAAAAGAAAGGCAGCGGCTGGAATTGGAAATCATTGACGCTTTAATTGAAAAAAGTTCGTTCGGCGACATTCCCGATGTTTTAATTGACGACGAAGCGCATAAAATGGTTCATGAACTTGAAGATAATTTAACGCGGCAGGGAATGAAATTCGATGATTATCTTTCGCACCTCAAAAAAACCGAGGCCGACCTGCGGCTGGATTTCGCGCCAGACGCGGTTAAGCGGGTGAAAACTGCGCTCGTGATGCGCGCCTTCGCGAAAAACGAGGGCGTCGCGCCGGCCGCGGCCGAGGTGGACCAAGAAATCGAGCGGACAATCGCTTCCTATAAATTGCATCCAGCTCATGAAAGCGATATCGCGGAATTAGAAAAAAATATCCGTTCGGCGAACGCTCGGCGTTATTTTGAAAACGTGATTACCAACAGAAAAACAATGGAGCTGATTAAAAATAAATTGGGATGCGCGTAGGGACAGGTCGCGACCTGTCCCTACGATTCTATCAAATAAATAATTGATAACAAAAAAACTGCCCATATTCGTTGAATATAAGGCAGTTTGTTTTTAGTACATATACCCCCGATACGGGTCCCCTTTTTTGAACGAGATGTAGCGCGGGTCGAGTCCGATCGCCCGGGCGATACTGATCAAAGTATGCATTGGCGATATTTTGGCGGAATTTTCAGCGTCAACGACATCATCCGAAGTTACTCCAGCTTCCACCGCCAGCGTCTCCACGCTCCAGCCGAGGCAGACGCGGCGCGCGCGGAACGTCAGCGCCGGTTCTCCGCGTTCGCAAGTTAACAAAGCTGACCCTTCATGACTTATGGCGGCTAAAATTTCCTCGCCATAACATTCCAGCGCTTCTTCCGGCGTCATTTGCAAGCCCGTCGCGGTACTATCCTGTTCCAACACCGCGATCTGATCCTGACTGCGGACCAACATCTTCCCTGTTAACCCATATTTCCCAATAATTTCGTTAATAGTCATTTTTCACCTCCTTTCTCAATCATCAAAGTAGTATAATAAATCAACTCGTCCACGTCAACTCAAATTCATAAAAATTATTCGTAGGCATTTAACGACATTTGTTTAACCGTAGTGACAGGTCGCGACCTGTCACTACAATAATTTTCTAAATCAATGTGTTCGTATGTTCGTATTTGTTCGGAGTTCGCACATAACTGATTTGCTCTTGAACAATACGCCTTATTAAAGTATAATCCTTTTGCATAGGACGCGGCAAAGACGCAATACAAGATGTACGGATTTATACTGATTTACAGATGAAGTCTCAATTATAAGCACTCCAAAACAGAACATCATCTTTATATTTGTACACATCTGTACATCCTGTATTAATATGAAAATCGCCATCTGTTCTGACTCCCACGACAATCTCGTGAACATCTCGACGTTTCTTTTGTATTGCGGGAAAAATAAAATAAAAACCATTTTGCATTGCGGCGATTGGTGCGCGCCGGCCACTTTGCGTTTCTTCCGCGAAAATTTTCAAGGAAAAATTTATGGGGTGTTCGGAAACGTGCATGGCGGCAAACATGACATGATGATAAAAGCCGTTGAAAATGATACTGAACTGCGGGAAGATGAATTTAGCTTGGAATTAGACGGCATAAAGATTTTTCTAACACATTTTCCAGACACCGCAAAGGCGCTAGCGTTAACCAACAAATTCAATATTGTATTTTATGGACATAACCATAAACCATCAATAGAAAAAATCGGCGAGACGTTTCTAGTTAATCCTGGAACTTTGGCCGGCATGTTCACGCGCGCGACTTTCGCGATTTATGATACGGCAACGCACAAAATTGACTTAAAAATCCTCGACTGTTTGAAATAATTTCCTAACCTCCAATTTCCAACATCTAACCTCTAAATTTATGCTTATCGAAATCAACAACGACAATCCGGAATTTCCAAAAATAAAACAGGCGGCTGACATTTTAAAAAATTGCGGGGTCATTGTTTATCCGACTGACACGATCTATGGCTTCGGCTGTGATATTTTTTGTAAAAACGCGGTTGAGCGCATTTATAAAATCAAAAAAAAGAAGGCGTCTGGCTTCAGTTTTATTTGTCCTGATTTAAAAGAAATCGCCAAATATGCGATTGTTTCTGATTATGCTTATAGAATAATGAAAAAACTGTTGCCGGGCCCATACACATTTATTTTCAAGGCGACGAAATTAGTGCCGAAAGAAATTGTACCGGACAAAAAAACAGTAGCCATACGGATTCCAAATAATACAATTTGTTTAGAATTAGTAAAACAACTTGGTCATCCAATTATCACAACCAGCGTAAATATAACAAAAGAACCTTATTTTTCCGATTGCTTGGAAATCGAACGGCAATTTGGCGATAAGGTTGATTTAATCATTGATGCTGGCGCATTGAGCAATGAACCGTCGTCAGTAATTGATTTTTCGAAAAACGAACCATTAATAATTCGCCGGGGAAAAGGCGATGTCGCGATGTTTGAGTAAAAAAATAATACTTTAATCGCGGAAAATTGTTTTTTATGAAAATTTTAGCGAAAATAACAGTAAACGCGTCTTCCAATGAAATTAAAATTTTCAAAACAGGCATATTCAAAATCAAACTTACAGCACCGCCGGAACATGATAAAGCAAATAAACAACTAATCCAATTGCTAAGTGATTACTTCAAAGTTAGTCAATCGCAGATACATATTTGTTCAGGGAAACATAGTAAAATTAAACAAATTGAAATTAAAACAGACGTGCAATAGTCCGTCTGTTTTAATTTGCAATACCTGGCGCGAAACTAATCATTAAGCCATCCGCGCTTTTCCGCAAACATTCCTTTTTCATTCTTTTGTTCACGTTCATATAAAAAAATTAAAAAAAGAGGAAATTTTAGTGTCGTATAATATTTTATTAAATGTTCTATGTGGAAGAATAATAAAATAATTCCAAAATAATTTCATTGATGTTTCATTAAAAAATAATGCGATACAAAATTTTACACACATCGTTTTCTAGATCCAAACTACATCAGATGTTGTTACCACCCGCCTGTTTGCATACACCTGTGTATGCAAACAGGCGAAAATGAGTGGTTTTCAATAGGTTATCCACAGATTTAAAAGCATCCCCGAGCAGCAGGGCTGCTAGGATGCCCGACTTTATGACAATTTCAAGTTTTTCTTTGGCGGAGTTCGGATTACTGAAATTCTAGCGAATTTCAGTCTCGGGAGCAAATTCTTTGTTCTTTGAATTTATTAAAAAGAAAAGGGGGAGCTGCTTTCGCAAACTCCCTCTGGTTGGTGACGAGTCGTGTTCAGTACACGACCTCGGCATTGAGGCCGAAAGTCTCACCCTCGAACTTCTCGGCGAGTGTCTGAAGCAGCGGTAGTGCCTCACGACTCTTGACGCGAATACGGAAAGCATCGTGATCTGCCTTGCGGGATTTAGCAAACCCATCGCTGACACTGATGGGCGTATCCGGCTCGGCGATGATGTTCGCGATGACGATGTGACGCTTCACTGTCCATGTGAATAACAAAAAGTGTCGCTTCTCTGTCACGACTTTGCCGATGTCGTGATAGTCGATCCCGATGCCGTAGTTGTCGCTACTTGCATACCAGTGTGTCATGCCGAGAGCCGGGAGCTCTCGGTCCAGGAACTCCACGAAGCTCCTGTGTCCCTTCTTCATTTCGGCCATGTCGTTCATGTCGTTCTCCTTTCGCTGGAAAATGATTTTCCCAGCCCTGATGCTCGGTACCAGATTCCCTCTGGTGTGGACTACGCGTTCCTGGAACTCTGCTAACAATACAAGGTCACGCGTAGTGAAGACCTTGATGTCGTAGGGATGAGAAGCACCCAACTCCTTGAGAAACTGATTGAGCTTTTGGAAGAAATTCTGACGATATGGTGAATCATCTCGCGCATCCCAGAAGAACTCTGAATTTGCTCCATCGCCACTCTGGAGAATCACGCAAAATGATTGCCACATCCACATCGCTGTCTTTATGGAATGACCACCTAAGGAAACTTCCGTAGACAACAACTGTTTGAATTTCTGTTCCGAAATACTCGGTCAGAAACTTAAGGAGGCGTTGAAGCTCCTCTCGTATTCGCCGACGATCAGTAAATGACCACATTGAGAATTATACCTCCTTTCAAGGTACAATTTCTTGCTTGAGCACCTTACCCAAGCGTCGCAATCAATATACTGTAAGTTCAAACAAAAGTTAAGGTCTATGCCAAAATAATAAAAACAGCCATATTTCAGGCTATTCCTCACTCTTAAATCCTTATGAAAATTTTTCTTTCCTGCTTCTCCAAAATATGGTTCGCACCGATGTTTTTAACGGGTCCTTTTGCGGTTTTGATTCGTGCGGCTCCGCCGCCTTTCCGAATTTTCGCGGGGGGACTTCCTCGCCCCGCCATGGCTGGGCGAGGCATTGACTTTTCCAACGTGGTGCCCCTGGCAGGAATTGAACCTGCTTTTAGACGTTAGGAGTGTCTTGTTCTATCCGTTGAACTACAGGGGCATAATGACCAAAGCGGTAAAAAATGTCCCACGCAAAACATTTTTTATTATTCTTAATTATTTCAAATCAATCAGCAGCAAATTCCATTCAAACTTACTCTTTATTTTAGTGTCGTAAAATATTATATCCAAATATAATTGAGTCGGGGACAGAAAACAGCAACGGAACAATGTACAGCATCGAACTCCAGTAATTCGTTTGATTTTTGCTTATTATAGCTGTTTTCCACAATGCCTCTTGTTTTTTACCGATACCTGCACCTGATTTGCTTCCCACGCTTTTTTTGCTGTTTTTTTCTTGCGACTTTTTTAGTTTTGTTCATAAATATTCTTCGCTTAATTTAGTCATTTATATTATCCTTTTCGCCAGCAATCTTCAAAATCGTTTCCAAAACGACAGGCAGTTCTATTACATTATCAGTAGGTCCGCTAAAATGCCCCCTATTATGCTCAATAACAATTTCAGATCCGAGTTTATCGCGAAAATCATCTTGATTATCAATTGGAACATAAGGATCGTTGTCAGAAAATATGGCGACGCTTTTTGGCAAACGAGCTTTTACCTTCTGTAAACTTCCACGGGCTTACGCCCGTGGCATTAACTGTAAACTTCCACGGGCTTACGCCCGTGGCATTAACCTATTTCAAGCTGCGCTTGCCCGCTATCCTCTCGTCCTTGATTTTCAATGTATTTTCTTACTGCTGCTTCATTCACTCCCACCGTTGATACAAAATATCCATCC
>JACRNX010000017.1 GCA_016214755.1 Candidatus Falkowiibacteriota bacterium | reverse complement strand
TGATATTGTATGTCATAAGTGGCATTATGCGTTGTTCGCTTCATACCATCTCATCTTAACACATGCTCGCTTCGCTCGCAAAGGTGTCGCATTCATCTCCCGCTTTGAAAAGCGGGAGTATTCTGCGACCTAAATAAAAAAGCAAAGCACTCGCGCGTACATTGCTCTCATTCAATAAAAACAAAATCATTTCCCTTCCAATTCCAATTTAAACTCATTAAGAAATTTTTTTAGAAAATCAGTTCTTCGTTTGGCGATTTTTTTCGCTGTTTTTGTGTGCATTCTATCCGCGACCTTAAGCAATCTTTCATAGAATAAATCTAAAGCGAATTGCGTTGCGTTTGGCTCGCGATTCTCGCAAAAAGGATTTTCAAAATTATAAAAAGGCCTTTTCATTTGCCCGGTTGATGAATACGTTCGCATTATCGAGATCGCGCCAGTCGCTTCTAATCCGTCGGCATCTTGCAGAATTTTCGATTCCAATGATTTTGGGACAATCCCCTTGCTGAATGAACACTCTAAAATACAAATTTTTACTTTCTCAATTTTTTCTTTGGAAAAATTTTTTTAAGCATTCAATATTCTTTCCGCTTCTTCCGCGCTTTCTTCCTGCGATTTATGTTTGTCGGGATGATTTTTGGGATAGACCACTAAATCATGAAACAAGGCGGAAGGAACAATAATATCCAAGTCGCCGCCTTCTTCTTTGGCAATTCTTTCAGCATTTGATAAAACCCTTAACGCGTGTTGAAAATCATGCGAGACATCCGTATCAGGAATTTTCTTTTCAGCGATTTTAATTAATTGATTTTTTAATTCTTTATTCATATTCAATAATAATCATCATTCTGAAACTTAGCTTGCCGTGAACCCGACCCCGCCATTGCGGGGGAGTGGTTCATGGCGGAGAGGGTGGGATTTGAACCCACGAAGCCGTTGCCGGCTTACCGCTTTTCGAGAGCGGCCCTTTCAACCACTCAGGCACCTCTCCGTAATTAGAAAGTAGAAAATAGAATCTAGAATTTAGAATGTATTTTTTTATTTTAACTTTTCTATAACCCTTACTTACTTTGCTTGTCTTGAATTGACACGGCCAAACCCAAAACAAGCCACCAAAACACACTTAAATCATTTTTTAAATATGGCACATCAACCAAGCCGTGGATAAAAATCGCCAACATCACCGCCATCAGCACTAAATATCGCTTGCGAATTTCGACATCTTTCAACGACCAATAATCAGCGATGAATTTTATCAGAATCGCTAGGATTGTCAATAAGCCAAAAAGTCCAATCTCTGACCAAAAATTCAAGAAAAAATTGTGCGGATAAAGATAAATCTCCGTCGGCTGCCAATGTTTTTTTCGATATTCTTCGTTAAACAAAACTTTTTTCAGCCAATCCGGATCGCTTTTATCTTTAATCCAAATCCCTTGCTGATGATAAGGCGCAACTGATTGTTGATAATTTGCTAAACCAGCGCCTGTCAGCAATCGGCCGTCCTTGAGCATATTCCATGTTTCCCTCCACTGTTCCATCCGAATCTGGCCGGACAAATCGCTGAAAGTCGCCTTCTCCACTGCGTAATTTCTAGTTGACGGAATAAGCGAGACGAGCAAGATAAGCGAGACAAGCAAGACGAGCGAGACAATTCTATTTTTTTTATTTAGACAAAATACGCTAAAAAAAATCATACCGGCCGCCGCGCCGATAATCGCGCCTTCTGATTTGGCAAAGATTATCGCCGCTAAACCGGCAATCACGACAAAAATAAAAAATAAAAATCGTGATTGGTAATTGGTAATTGGTAATTCGTAATTAGTAATTTGTAACGAAGATTTGTAACATTTGTAGCGATTTGCCTGCCCTGAGCGAGGAGGAACGACGAGTCGAAGGGTAATTTGTAGCCAGAGCAAACCGAAAAACAGAACGACAATCGGCCCTAAATACAATCCAATCGCGTTCGGATAACCGTACCACGAAGTGACTCGCCGCGTCTCTTCGCTGAACCACGATAACGTGGTGATGCCGAAGCCGTTGAACTTCTGATAAACCGCGGGTAGAGCCACGGCCAGCGCCGAAAGCCCCAGCGCCCAGATAATCAAATTCCAATCCTCGCGCCGCTTGATGACGTTTATGAGGACGATAAAAAACAAAACTGGCTCAATAAAATACGCTTTCCAGACGCCTAAGGCCGCGAGGCGATTGTCAGAAATAAAAACCGCGGCTGCCGCCGCCAATAAAAATAATAAAATTAACCAGCCGTATCCAGAGAATATTTTATTGTTTCCATTTTTGTCACCCTGAGGTGCGAGACCCCGCTCCGACGTACGTCGGAGCGGGGACGAGCCTCGAAGGGCGACAAAAGACGTCATCCATTTCATCAACCAGACGGCGAACAAGATCAAAATCATCGCCTCGAGCAATGTCATTGGCATGAATCCGATTTGAAAACGGATTAAATACGCCGGTAGGGCGAAAATCAAAATCGCCAGCGCTAAATTCGTCCGCCGCCAAGACAAAACTGCAAATAGTAAACAGTAAATAATGATTAAAGCAATAAAATAGTTCATTCATTTTTTATTACTCTCTGTAATCCGTATTTTCAGTCATCTGACATGTATACCACGGGGTCTGGGGCACTGCGCCTGCACTGAGTATAAATTCCGCCCGGCCCCTTGTCACCCTGCGATGTCATCCTGAGGTGCGAGTCCCGCTTCTGGCGGGACGAGCCTCGAAGGATCGAAGGGCGACAAAATCCTTCGTCTGTCATGGTTCGAGAGCCTCACCATGACAAAAACATTTCCCAGCGCTTACCTTTCTTATAAATCACTCACTCCAACCAGACAGTAAAAATCTGGTCTTGCCGCAAAACCTCCGCGTGCTTCACGTTATTCTTGGCAGCCATCGCGCCAGCGCCGATATGTCGCACTTTTTTATTAAAACTCAAATCCAGTTGCAGATTCAAATCAATCAATCCCGGCTGTTTTTGAACCAAAAGCTGGTATTCGTCAGCGTCAATCCGCGCTTTAACTAATGGCGGCAACTTATATTTCCAAATAACTGACTTCACTGTTCGCGGCTCTACCTCGAAAAACACGCCGAACGCGGTTTTTCCAAATTCTTGATAAACATCAATACCCGCGGCTTCAACTTTTTTTCCGCCTATTTCCACGCTAATAAGTTCGCTGTTCAACGGCACGTACAATCGCGAATACGAACGGTAACGCGTTGTTTTCCAACTGAAATCACCCAAATTTTGGTAATCCACTTTTGCCTCGGCAATTAAACTGCCATCGGCTGACGGCGTTAATTTATATTTAATCGTCCGCTCCATCACCGAATCTGTTTTCAGCGCCGCCAGATTGGCGTCTGCCAGCAATAAATAATCACCGTCAAATGATTTTACCTCGCCCGCCCAACTATTATCCTTTGCCAGTTGCTCAAATTCATTATCATTAAAATACAGCATTAATTGCTTTTCTTTCACTGCTTTTGACATTATATCGTACAACCCGCCCCACTCGTTCATTGGCAAAAAATACAATTTGGTCAATATCAACTTGCCGAGTTCGCCGACTATATCCTTGCGCTTTTCCGTTGGAATGCCTTGCTTGTAATATCCATACTCGACTTGATACTGCAATTGTTCCCAAAAATTATCTTGATTGAATTTGAGTCCAGCGACAGTCATTTCTCCCAATTCTCCAAGCACTGCCTCGATCACTGTCGGCGTCATGGCGATCACGCCGTCAAGATTTTCCTTTTCGCCTTGCCAATGATAAAATTCCTCGGCTTTTTTGGCGGACGCGGGAAAGTCCGGCCACCAATTACTGTCGCGAAAAAACCACCATTCCTGCTTTAAATATTTTTTCATCGGTTCCGGCGCCGCCACTTTTAAATATTTTTCCGCCGGCTTATCAAAATTATACGTATTGTCAACGAAAAATTTCGCCAGCTCGGCGTTTTTAATTTTTAAAATGCCGTAGGTACCGATGAAACCACCGGCTGGACGAAGCTCTCGATTATTTTCGAGGAGGAACAAATAGTTTTTCTCTTCCGGATAGCCGGCGAACGCTGGCAATAATTTCGCCGCTATTACCAGTTGGTCAAGCGCCTTGGTCGCTTTCGGCAATTTTTCCTGCAAAGGATTAACCGCTTTATTAAAAATAAAAAGCGGCTGTTTTTTATTTATCGCTAACAATTTCTCGCTGGCTAAATGAAAATTTGCCTGCGCCGCCTCCAAGTCCTCAACCGCGTTATACAAAATTTGCATGACCTGCTGTTTTTTTTCAGCGGAAATCAACAGCCAAGAAATTTTATCCGACTTCAACGTCGCCTCGATTTCCGCGCCGACTTCGGCGATATGGCCAAGCGAATGAGCGATTATTTCGCCGATTTCGACGATGTCTTTCGCCACTGTCAGCTGATTATTCAATAAATTGTTTTTAAAAATCGGCGCCACGCCGACAATCGCCAGTCCAGCCCCGGCATTCGACAATTTTTCTCCGCCCGCTTTTAGTTCTATCGCCGCTAAACTAAATTTTTGTTCGCTGATTAATTTTTGAGCGGACTCAATGCGCGCCAACCCTTCATGGCTGTTCGCGTAAACCGCCTGAAAATGCGCGTAATACGGGGCGATGGAAATCGCGGCGAAAACGCCGATAAAAATCGCGAATAGCAAAATCAGTAAAATGAAATACGGCAGTAATTTCAAAGGAATCAAAATGACCTGCCAAACCGCGGAAGACGCGTGGTCGCGTTCGTTTTGATTATTCCAGCCTCCTTGAGGTAAAAAATTTTGTTTTCGCGAAAACATAACATTGGTTAGGTTGTAGGGTGTAGTGTGTAGGGTGTAGCTTTTTAGCCAATTTTGAGGGAGCAGATGCAGATAGTTAATTGCTAATAATCCTAACAAGCTAAAAAGCTGTTCTACAATTAACATTATATCAAAAATAATGACCGCGGGGAACGCGGCATTGTAGGGAACAATAAACATTGTTCCCTCGACGCAAGGAACAAAAATTTTTGTTCCCTACGTTGTCATGGTTTCGCGCCACTTCAACATATACTTTAACCAACTCTTTATGTGAATCCGCGTTAGGCGGTTGGTAAGGATATTCCCAAGTCCGCCGTCCGCTGATTGCCGGCGATGTAAATGGATAACCGCTGCCTCCGCCAAATACACGATTTTCTTGCCGGCTTGATGGACGCGACGGCAGAAATCCGTATCCTCAAAATACATAAAAAAACGTTCGTCAAAAAAGCCGATTTCGTCAAAAACTTTTTTCGGCAGCAGCCAGCAAGAGCCCTGAATCCAATCAACCTCCCGCGTTGTTTCATGTTGCCAATCATTCATTAAAAAACGCGCCAATTCTTTTTTCGCGAACCACAGGCGCGCGAGCGCCGTCCGCCGGAAAAGCGGCGTCCAAAATTTATGCCAGCGATAGCAGGTGTATTGCAAGCCACGGTCCGGATTGAGCAGTTTCGGCGCAACCAATCCCACGTCCGGATTCGCTTTCAAATATTCGAGAAGCTTGGTCAAAGAATCTGGGAACACAAAAATATCAGGATTTAAAATCGCGATATGTTCGCCTTGCGCCGCTCGGATGCCAGCATTATTGCCAGCGCCCATGCCGAGATTTTTTCCAGTTTGAATGAATCTGACTGATGGGAATTTTTCTTTAAGAAATTCTTCAAGCCCGTCTTTTGAATTATTATCCACGACAATGATTTCGTACGGAACATTCAAATTCGATTCCAAAATCGCCTTGACGCAATTCTTCACCAGCCCGCGCATTTTGTAATTTAAAATTATAACGGATAATTCCATAAGTTTAATATAAAGGATTACTGATTTTATGCATAGAGATGACCGTAATCCGTAATCCGTAAATCGTAATTCGTAATTTGAAAATTAAAAATTCATTGAGAATTGGAAATTGGAAATTTGATTTTATTATCTTGTTTATCCTATTTATCTTTTCTTCGTTTCCATCTGTACATCTGTAATAATCTGTACATCTTGTATTACTACCCGTATATCCGTAAAATTATCCGTAATCCGTATCTTTAATTTAACCATTTATCAATTTCACCCACCTCAACTTTCCTATTTTTAAAAATAATTTTTCTTTTCATCTTCAACTGTCGCCAATTTTTGAACACGTCTTTCCACGCTCGAAGAGTAGACAACTCAAAAAACAACAGATATAAAAACTTTCCTAGTTCATAGAAAAAAACATAGACGGAAAATTTTGGCAGGCATTTGATTAAAAAATACAAATGATTGCGGTAAGAATGAAAATTAGCGAACCGCGACTTCCGGCGCCGATTTTTTATTATCAGCATTTTTGTTTCTTTGCTCAAAGGAACGGTTACC